>JBGUUT010000124.1:0-10043 GCA_045133795.1 Spirochaetota bacterium | reverse complement strand
AGTGTGGGAAGCATTACTTCCGGAAGAACTTAGTTCGAGTTGATGATATTTTCTTCTTCTTACTCTTTATAGTTTTTCAAAATTATTTATTTTCTCATAAGGTCATCTATTTTGACAGGATAACTATATCCTCAAAAAGTTACAAAATTATTTTGTTAATCTGCTTCCCTATTTTTTACGCTATTTTTTTGTGTATTCGTTTTTATTTTCTAGAGATAAAGTGTAAGTATTTTATAACAATACTGTTTCTTTTAATGAAAGTATATGGGATTTGGGAAAAAATGCCCAGACCTGTATGTGAGAATGGAATATAGGTCTGGGCATATAAAAAAACTCTCAACAGATGTAACGGCAATAAATATTGATAAAAAAATAAAAATCCTGTACATTATTCCACTTATGAAACACTTAATTTTATTTATTTGTACACTTCTTATGTTTGCTGTTATTTCATGTAAAACAACGGCAGAACCAATCGTTTATGATAAAAACCTTCCGGAAATTCGCAAAGAATTAAGAGGTATAAATTTAATGATGCGTCAAGGTGAGTTGGCGGATGCAAGTAAGCGTCTTGAAAAAGCAACGGTTTTATATCCGGAAAATAGAGATTTAAAAACTATTCGTTGTTTTTTACTTATTGAGATGGGAAAAAATCAAGAAGCTTTAGATTTAATCAATAATCTTATTTTGCAAATGCCGGAAAATGCCTTACTTTATACAGCTTTAGGAATGTTAAATGTTAAAAGTCTGGCTTTTGCAGAGGCATTGGAAAACTTTGAAAAAGCAATTCATCTTTCACGTTCGCAATTAGCTTTTCCTTGGTTCCAAAAAGGACTTTTTCATTATCAACAAAAAGATTATGAGAAATCATCAGAATGCTTTTTTAAAGCAAAGCAAATTGAGGTTCGCAATCCTGATTTTCATTTCTTTTATTTTCTCAGTCGGCTTTATATAACTAAGAATCTGGATGCAAATATGCATCTTTGGAAATCAACAGAGAATAAAATAGATGAGATTCCGGTCTGGTATTATCCTTTTTATGTTCAAGCTTTATATGATATTGATTATAAGGACGATGCAATAAAATTATTAACGGATGGATTGAAAAAATATCCGCAGGATTTATATTTACGCCTTTTTCATTGTTGCATACGCCTTGATGAAATAAAGGAAACCGGAAGTATTTCTGATAAAATGCTCGGAGATGAAATTCGTGATGTATTATTAAAATTACCATGTCCGGAAGCGGCAGATGCGTGGATTACATGGCTTGAATTGTCAGGGGATGCTCGGTTGGTTACAGAATGTCGTAAATATATGGTAGTTTATTCATATTCTCCATTGGTTCAAGAATGGAGTCAAAAAATGCAGAATAAGGATTAAGTTATGAAAAGATATATTTTAATTTGTCTTTTAATATTGTGTTTTGTCGGTTGTAATGTCAGAGAGAAAAAAAATACACAAGTAAAAAAAATATTTTCTTTTCCTATCGGTTACGATAAAGAAGAGCTGGGGTTGTTACCGGAAAAAAGTGCCAATGAGGTCTCATTAGATTTTTGTTACAGTAACGGTTTTTTTTATATATCGGATAAGATTAATAATAAGATTTTGAAAGTTACGGAAACCGGGGTTGTAGTTTTGACTATTTATAATCAAGGAAATTATCCACATTTAATTCCTAATAGTTTTAATGCAACAGAAATCGATGTGACTTCCGATGAAAATCATGAATATTTAAAATTATATTCTTCTTACCTATTGGAACAACCCGGCGCAATTACTACAGATATTGAAAAAAATATTTATGTCGTAAATCGTGAACCTATGCATAAAAAGTACGGCGAGCAAAATCAGATTGAAGATGAGTTTATTTTAAAGTTTGATTCTCATGGTAAGCTTGTGTATAAGATTGGAAAAAACGGAATCAGCAATTCTCTCGGAGATGATATAGAACCTTTTAATTATATAAGTAAGGTTGCTACAGATGTAAACAGTAATTTAATCGTGATGGAAGGCTACAGTGAAGATTTGAAGATTTATAAATTTTCAAAAGACGGAGATTTGTTACATCAAACAGTTCTTTCTAAAAATAAATTACCGTTGTCTAAGAGTGAACAAAACGGAATTGTTCTTTTGATAAATGCAATTCCGGGATATTTGGAAAATGAAATTTTCGCAATTTATCAGTTCGTCAGTCGTGAAATGACTAATTCTATTGAATTGTTTCAATTGGAGTATGAGAAACTTTTTCGTTACAATATAAAAGATGATAAATTTGATAAAATGCTTTTGAAGACTTCACCGGAATATGAAGATTTAAGTAAAATGAAATTGGATTCTGCAGTAATGGAATTTTATGGTGATATGAAAAAAATCCAACGTCCTATGCCTACTTTTATCGGATGTGACAGTTACAGTAATATTTATCTTTATCAAGAAAAATTACCTCTTGATTCATTGATTATTAAAGATTTTAGATTAATGAAATATAATGAAAACGGACGTATGGAAAGTTTGCGTCATGTAAAATACAGTCATGATGTTGTTTATAATTCGGATATGGATTTGACGCATAACGGACGAGTTTTAAGCTATGTTGTTAAAGAAAATGAGGTAACGTTTGTAAGTGTTAGTGAATAATTTGCCAATTTTATCATGTGAAGAAATACAAGAAATAGATTTACGTACGATTGAGAATATTGGGATTCCGCAAGCTGCCTTAATGGAAGAAGCAAGTGAACGTGTATTTACTGCAATGAGTGCGGATTTTCCGGAAATATCAACTTCTAAAATTTTAGTTCTAGCCGGAAGCGGAAATAACGGAGCTGACAGTCTTTGTATTGCCAGAAAATTATTTTTTGCAGGAGCAAAAATCGTAATCTATATATTAAATGATAAAGGCTGCGATTTATTTATGCAACATCTGAAAGTCTGTAGAAATTTAGGAATAGAAATAAAAAAAATAACGGAAGAACCTGATTGTTCTCTTTTTGATTTTGTAATTGACGGTCTTTTTGGTGTCGGTTACAAATTTAATTCTCAACGTCCTTTTCCGTTGTCAAAAAAATGGCTCTCTTTTTTGGAAGATACGACCTTATTAGCTGTTGATATTCCGTCGGGACTTACAACGGAGGCTGAGAATGTTATTAAGGCTGATGTAACTTACAGTATAGGCTATCCTAAAACTATTTTTTATAATGCAAAAACACGTTCTTATTGCGGAATGATTCGTCATATTGAAATTTCTTTTGATAAAATTAAAAAAGCCGCACTTTGTAGTTTGGAGCGATGTGTAAAAGAAAATCATCCAATTAAAAATAATTTTGTTCATAAATATAAACGCGGCAGTTGCTTGATTATAGGAGGCTGTCCCGGAAAAAACGGAGCCGTGGTTTATTGTACCTCAACTGCTTTTGCTGCAGGATGCGGAATTGTTGCGGTTTTAACGGGAGAATTAAATTTTCCGAATATTGCAAATGTTAAAAAAGAAGCAGTTTATGATGTCATTGAAAATATTTCATTATATAGACATTATTCATGTGCAGTTATAGGACCGGGGCTTGGTTCATTAAATGAACAGGAAAAAAAGAGAATTATTGATTTTATAAAAAATTATCCGGGACAACTTATTTTTGATGCTTCATTTTTTACTGTCTTTTCAAAAGATATCTTAATGAATTGTGTAAGAGTTCCGCTGCTGACGCCTCACAGCGGCGAGTTTAGGAAGTTTTTTGATGTAACAGAAATTTCTATAGAACAAACATGTGATATTGCAAAACAATATAATTGCAATATTTTGCTGAAAGATTCTTTTATGATATTAGCTATGTTTGACGGAACTTCGAAAATTTTTGATTTTCCGATGCGTATTGCGGCACAGGCAGGAAGCGGTGATTTATTAGCCGGATATATTGCCGGGAATATATTGCAGTTTGAAGATTTTTGTAATGCAGTTTCTTTTTCTGTTATTCGTTTTTATGATGAGTTAAAGAAATTTGCGGATAGAAATTTTTATCTGCCGGAAGATTTAATTTTAGAATTATCATATTCAGAAGCTTTTATTAAGGATTAAGTATGAAGAAAAAAACAGATTTTATACCGCCGAAAGAAATTGTAGTAAACGGAGAAATTGTAAAAATGCATTCCAGTCGTGAAGAACGTTTACGTATGGCTCCGATATCATCACCTAAAAAAAATGCGTCAATTTTTGCAGCAGAAAATCGTTCCAAACTTATTTTAATGATTGTCTTGATTGTTATTACAATGGTCGGAGGAATGATATCTTCGTATTTTATGAAGAATAAAGAATGTACGCTTGACGGGATAAAAGTAACAATGACAAGACGAAACTATGATATGGGGTACTTGCAGACCTTCAGAATTCATTTACAAAACAGAACCGGAGAAACTTTACAGTTGAAAGAAAATTATGTTCTTAATTTTAAACTGGCCAGTAAAGATGTAGATGCAGAATTTTCTCCGAAAGAAAAAGAAATTATTATTACTAAATTAAACTTTGAGCCGATGGAATCTTTTTCGGAAGATATTTATTTTCAGAAACTTCCGGAAGGTTCTTATACCGCAACTTGGACAATCCCTACTTTTTCGGATTTTACCTTCTCTTTTAATGTAGGACGTAGACGAAAATGATAATCGATACACATTCTCATTTATACAGTAAAGATTTTGATAATGACCGTAAGGAAGTTATACTGCGAGCGATAGATTGCGGTGTAGAAAAAATGATTATTCCGGGGACAAAACCGGAAGATTCAGTAAATATTCTTAAGTTATGTAAAGAATTTCCGACGGTTTGTTTTCCGGCTTTGGCTGTTCATCCGGAAGATTTGGCTGAAGATTTTCAGAGTCAATTAAAAATGTTGGAAATGCGTATTAATGAATCGAAATATTGTGCTGTCGGTGAAACCGGGTTGGATTTGTATTGGGATAAAACTCGTTTTGAAGAACAGAAAAAAGCGTTGATTTTTCATATAGAATTAGCGGCTTCTTTGGATTTACCGTTAATTCTTCATTGCAGAGAAGCTTTTGAGCCCATGATTGAAGTCTTAAGAACTTACAGAAAAAATAACACTCGCGGTGTTTTTCATTGTTTTACAGGGAATGTAGTTCAGGCGAAAGAAGTTGAAGATTTAGGTTTTTTGATTGGAATTGGCGGAGTTGTAACATTTAAAAAATCGGATTTGAAATATACATTGCATGAAATCGGATTAAAAAATGTTGTATTAGAAACTGACTGTCCTTACCTTGCACCTGTTCCTTATCGAGGAAAGAGAAATGAACCGGCACTTCTTGTTAATGTGGTAGATTTTCTATCGAAAGAATTAGGAGTTGCTGTAAATGAAGTTGAAGAAATAACAAGTAATAATGCCAATAAAATGTTTTTTCAATGAAATGGTTGGTGCTTTTTTAGTAATACATTAATAGAAAGCTTTTCTTGTTATTATTGATAATAGGAAAAGCTTTTTTATTTAATCGTGGTTTCTTTTTGTGCGAAGTAAATGTCTGGTTTTATATATGGAAATGAATCGATATAGAGGTTTGTCACTTATTTAGGACATAAAAAAACCGCTGTTTTTACAGCGGTTTTTAGTAAGCTATAATTATTTCTTTTGAATCTTTGCTTCAATACCCATTTGTAAACCAAACAAGTTAATAAATCCGGCAGAATCTTTATGACTGTAAAGAGAACCGGTTGTAAATGAAGCGATTTCTTCACTGTATAGTGAATAAGGAGATTTCTTTCCGGCAACGATACAATTTCCTTTATACAATGCCAAAGTAACCTCTCCGGTAGCAAATTGCATAACTTCACGAGCAAAGTTTTCCAAAGCCATACGCAAATGAGTATAATATTTTCCGTTATAAACCATGTTAGCGTATACTTTACCCATATCGGCAAGAAGTGACATTGAATCTTTTTCCAATACCATTTCACGAAGCTCATCGTAAGCTGCATACAAAATAGTTCCGCCCGGAGTTTCGTAAACACCGTGGCTTTTCATACCTACAAGACGATTTTCCAAAATGTCAGCACGACCGATACCGTTTTCTCCACCAATTTTATTTAAATATTTTAATAGTGAAACTCCGTCCATTTTTTGACCGTCGATAGAAACAGGAATACCTTTTTCGAATCCGATAGTAACAAATGTTTCTTGATCTGGAGCGTTCTTTGGAGATTTACTCAAAACAAACATTTCTTCATTAGGTCTGTTTATTAAGTCTTCCAACTCCCCGCCTTCATGGCTGATATGCCAAATATTTCTGTCTCTTGAATAAATTTTCTTTTCAGAAATACCACCTAAATCGATGTTATGTTTTTTTGCATATTCAATACAATCTTCACGAGATTGCAAATCCCAAATTCTCCAAGGTGCAATTACTTTTAATTGAGGTGCCAGAGTTTTGTAAGTAAGCTCAAAACGAACTTGGTCATTTCCTTTTCCAGTACAACCGTGTGCCAATGCATCACAACCTTCTTTTAATGCGATTTCAACTTGGCGTTTAGCTTGAATAGGACGAGCAATTGAAGTTCCCAATAAATAACGACCTTCGTATTTTGCTCCAATCATAGCCATAGGGAATATACAATCTTCAACTAATTCTTTTTGAAGATTTTCCAAATAAAACTTACTAGCTCCGGTTTTTAAAGCTTTTTCTTCAAGTCCTTCGGTTTCTTCTTCCTGACCTACATCTGTACAAATTGTAATAACTTCACAATTGTAAGTTTCTTTTAACCATGGAATAATGATTGATGTATCAAGTCCACCGGAATATGCCAATGCAACTTTTTTAACTGTTTCCATATACAAAACTCCTTTACAAAATTATAGAAAAAAATCGGAGGCATTATAATCAATCTCAAACATTTGTCAACGATACTGTAATTTATAAAGATTGAATAAATGTAAAAAATGAAAAAGATAAAATTAAATATTTTTTTTAAAAGATTTAATTTCGATAACTTTTATATCTAATACTTGTTTGTATATGCAAAAAGTTGTAAAAGAATGACACTTTCTAAAGTATACGAATTGAAGTTTTTATAATTGCGGAAGGAAATTATGTCTTTTTCATTAATTATGTCTATTTTTATTGCAATATTAATCGTACTCGTAATTTGTGCTGTAGTATTTTTTAAGATGAGAAATGTTTCTCTTCCTATGAAATTGAATATGATTAATAATCATATCAGAAGCGGAAATTATAGAGGTGCTGTTAAATTATGTAAGGATATAATTGCGAAAGATTCAAAAAATTCAGAAGCTCATTATTTTTTGGGGCTTGCCTATTTAAATGATAATCAAAATGAGCTTGCTCTTGAAGAATTTCGAATTGTAGACAGAGCCGGTGTTTTTTCAAAAAATATCAGTGAATATGAACTGAGAATGCATATGGCAGAATTGTATGCTAAGACTAATAAAATCGACGAAGCATTAAAAGAATATGCTCTCCTTTCTCAAAAGAACGGTCATAATTTCGAAGTTTATTTTAAAATGGGAGAATTATTTGATTCCAAAGGAAATAAACAACAAGCTGCTGCTTATTATATGAAAGCTTTAAAAATAAAGAAAAAGTTTGTTCCTGCATTGTATAAATTAGGAATAATTTATTTTGATTTTAAAAAATATGCGGATGCAAAAAAATTATTTTCTTTGCTGAGAGTCGAAGATCCTAATGATTTTAAGATTTATTATTATTTGGGTGTTATTGATAAAAGTGAAGGAAACAGTAAATCGGCTATTGCAAATTTAGAAAAAGCAACTCGTGATAAAGATTTTAAGGTAAAAGCTCTTGTCGAACGCGGTATGGTTTATGCATCCGGCGGAAAACATGAGTTGGCTGTTATAGAATTTGAGCGGGCTATAAATAATCTTAACGGTGAAAGTCAAAATTTTGTTTTAAATCTTCGTTATTGTCTTGCTGATAGTTACGAATCTTTACGTGATATTCATAACGCAGTAAAACAATGGCAGATGATTCAAGCAATAAAGCCCGGATTTAAAAATGTAGGAGAAAAATTGGCTGTTTATCAAGATTCTACATTGGATGATTCCATGAAAGATTTTATGACAGCTACGAATGAAGATTTTTTAGAAATATGTCAAAAGATTGCTATTGCAAAAGAGCATAATGTAGAAGAACTTAATTCTATTGATAACGGCGGATGTATCGAAATGCTTGTAAGTGAAAGCAATAACGGTTGGATAAATTTAAAAAAGAAATTAAAAATAATGCGAATTTACAGAAGTTGCGACCCTATTGATGAAAGACAAGTTCGTGAGATTGCAGATTTTATAAAATCAAAAGAATATTTTAAAGCTTTTGTTATTTCTTCCGGCGGTTTTTCTGAACGAGCAATAGCCTTTGCTCAAGAAAGACCTTTGGAACTAATAGATAAAAATGAGTTGCAAAAGATACTCAAAAATATTAGTGTCTAACAAAAAAATTAGAGATAAAAGGCAATTATTTTGAAAGATTTACTCAAAACTTTACTGTTAAATCAGTGTTTAATGGCTGCGATAATAAGTTGGTTTATTGCCCAGTTAATAAAAATTATAGTTGAACTTTCTAAGAGGACGAAATTTAAAACTAGAGATTTTGTTTTAAGAGCTCTTGTAGGAACCGGTGGAATGCCGTCAAGTCATACGGCTACGGTAACAGCAGTAACCGTAGGAACAGCGTTTGAATATGGTTTGACATCTTCTATATTTGCGTTTGCGTGTATTTTTACTTTTGTGACTATACGTGATGCAACGGGAGTTCGCTTATCTGCTGGTCGCCAAGCACATACTATTAATCAAATTATTTCAACACTTCCTGAGTCAGATAAAATTCAAAAAGTAAAAGAAGTACGCGGTCATACGGTAATTCAATGTTTTGTAGGAATGCTTATCGGACTTTTAGTGTCATTAGGTTTGTATTTATTTTAAAATTTTTTATTAAATTTAGGATTTAACGATGAATATCGTAGTAAAACTTAGTTCAAACTTGATTAATCCTGCTAACTCTATCGATGTGGTAGAACGAATCGCTAAAGAAGCCGAAATATTAAAAAAAAACGGTAATCAAGTAGTAATTGTAACTTCCGGAGCTGTTATGTATGGCATGAAAACCTTAGGTCTTTCACGTCGCCCGGAAGAAGTACCTCAACTGCAGTCTTGTGCTTCTATCGGTCAGATTTTTTTGATGAAACGTTTTCAGGAAACTTTTGCAAAATACAATCTTATTCCGGGTGAAGTTCTTTTATCTGCAGACGATTTTCATCATCGTAAACGTTATTTGAATTTACGAAATACAATAAAAACTCTTTTAGGTTACGGAGCAATTCCGGTAATCAATGAAAATGATACAATAAATATTGAAGAATTAAAGCTTGGTGATAATGACCATTTATCGTCTCTTATTTCTATAATGCTGGACTTCGACCAATTAATAATTTTGACTGATGTCGACGGCGTGTACGATGGAGATCCTAAATCTGATTCTAACGCAAAATTAATAAAGCAAATCGACAAAATCGATGACGGAATATTATCTTTTGCTTCAGACAAGACTTCCCTTTTTACTACAGGCGGAATGAAGAAAAAATTAGCATCGGCAGACAAAGCTGCCAAAGCCGGTATTTGCGTATTTATTGGTAATGGTTTTAAAACCTCATTACAAAAAGTTATTACCAGAGATGAAATCGGTACTTATATAATGCCGTCATCTCATTTGAGTGCAAGAACAAAATGGCTTGCATTCTCACCTAGCGAAGAATCAAGCATATATATAGATGAAGGTGCAAAAAAAGCCTTAGAAAAATCTTCTTTATTACCATCAGGTATTACAAGTATCAGTGGAGCGTTCCGACGCGGTTCACTTGTAAGTATTTATTGCAATGACGAAAAAATAGCACAAGGCTTATCAAATTATTCGTCGGAAGAGCTTGAATTAATAAAGGGAAAGAGGTCTGTTGAAATAAAGGAGATTATTTCTGATTTTTACGAAGAAGCAATTCATAAAAATAACCTTTATTT
>JBGUUT010000123.1:0-6236 GCA_045133795.1 Spirochaetota bacterium | reverse complement strand
GGGCTTTCTGTAGAACAAGTAGCAGACGGTACCGGTTTGTCGATAGAAGAAATAGAAAAATTATAATTAATTCGAGCGGTGAAATCCGCTCTTTTTTATTTTAACGTATTATCTTCAGTTTGTTTCCTTGACTTTTGATGTTTGCGTTGTATAATCTTTTGTTTTTTGTAAGTGATTTAATATAAATAAAGTAAAGGTGAATATCATGACAATTACAGAAAAAATGTATTTATCTGATGTTTTTTCTCTTGACAACAAAGTGGTACTAAGTACAATCAGCTCACAAAGTCTAGTTTTAATCAAAATAATATCCTGTTTTATAATAATAAATTTATTAACAAAAAGAACAGTCTCGGAATTTGGTGCGTTTTCTCACTTCATTCTGTGGCTGCTCTTTTTTTGTGTTTTTACTTGCAAATTGTCATGCTGAATTTATTTCAGCATCCAGATTCCGATACAAGTTCGCAGTGACGGGATGGAACAAATAAAAAAACAACTTTCTCGTATGGGAGAGTTAAGATAAAAAAAACTAAGAGGAGCAAAAAATGAGGAAATTAAAAGCGTTATTGACAATATTGTCAATCTTGGTGATTTGTTTCGGATGTACAGAACCGACAGCTTCTGAAATTATAACTAATGAAGCAAAAACTGAATACAAGATTGTATTTAAGTCAAATGGCGGAACAGGAACAATGTCTGATGTTAGCATAGTTCCCAAAACTTCAATAGTATTGCCGGAAAATGCGTTCACACGTACAGGTTACAAATTTATAGGATGGTCAACAACAGCCGACGGTGAAGTTATGTTTAAAAATGGGGCTATATTTGAAGGTTTGTATTCTAACATTACACTCTATGCAAAATGGGAACAAAATACCGGAGGCGGAAATAATTCCGGCAATGAAAACAATCAAGGCGGTAATAGCGATACTCCTGCAGTAAAAGTAACGATTACATTTAATGTAAACGGTGCCGGCGGTACAGCACCTACAGCAATCGAAACTACATCTGACAAAAGTGTAGATTTGCCGACATTGACAAATGCTAAGTTTTCACATTGGAACACAAAAGCCGACGGAAGCGGTTTGTCTTACAACGGAACAGCGACATTTTCTGAAAGCGTGACATTGTACGCAATATTACTTGCGGATGATGCCCACGAAATTACTTATACAACTATTAAGGTGGGAACAGATAAGGTAGTCGAAACTATTTCAAATCTCACTGCTGGAACATATAAACTTATATTAATAGGTGAAGTTACTAATTTTGAAAATATAGGAAGAGCAATAGCGAATAATATATCTGCAATTTTTTATCTTGATTTAAGTTATACTCTCTGTCAAACGTCGGGATATTATGCGGAATTTAAACAGTGTACAAATTTAATAGGTATTACACTTCCAGATAATCTAATTTCTATCGGAGAGTATACGTTCAGAGGTTGCAGTAGCTTAGAAAGCGTTACAATTCCTGACAGCGTGACTAAAATCGGAGCTTGGGCGTTCGAAGATTGCAGTAGCTTAGAAAGCGTGACAATCCCGGACAGCGTGACTACTATCGGTAGTGGTGCGTTCTCCGGTTGCAGTAGCTTAACAAGCGTGACAATCCCTGACAGCGTGACTTATATCAGTGGCTCTGCGTTCTATGGTTGCAATAGCTTAATAACTATAGAAATAAGTGAAAATAATAAAAATTATATAGTTCGTGATGGGTGTCTTTATGACAAAAGTACAACTACTATAGTTTTTGCAGAAAAAAATATAACCGAAATAACAATTCCCAACACTGTAACATCTATCAATTGTGGAACATTTTACGGTTGCAGTAACTTAACAAGAGTTACATTTGAAAATACTACTGACTGGTGGTACACAGATGTAGCACAAAAAACAAACATAAAAAAACTAGACGTGACTGATACTTCAAATAATGTAAATTACTTAAAAGAATATATATTATACAATTATAGTTTTGAAGAAAAAGGAGTTTATCTTTCCGGACTTGAAGGGAAATGGGCGACAGCTGGTTCTTACGGAGATGCTTTTGCAATGACAGAAGGTGAAAATGACGTATGGACGTTTACTTTTATTGCAGAAAGCTCAAATCCTTTCCCTTTGGGGTTTAAATTTACAACAGAAAAAGGGTGGTTTGAACAATATCAGGCATATAACAAAGATAATCCTACCGCTGATTTTACAATTTTACAACCAACTCAAGAAGCTAATGTTTATTTTGCAACAAAAGCAGAGGTTGAAGCTAGAGATGAAGACGGAAACGGTATTATTCGTGATGATGCAACAAAATTTAGTTTAGGAGTTAATAATAAATTTATAGTAGGTGTTGAATATACAATTACTTTTGATAAAGCCAATATGAAAGTAAAAATCACAGGTGAGTTTGCATCAATTTCAGATATAAGCATTACAAATTATAAAACTTCATATTATGTCGGCGAAGAACTAAATTTGAACGAACTTGCTGTAGAAGCAATTTATTCTGATGGTTCAACTTCTTATATAGATATTACTTTAGACATGATAAGCGGTTTTGATTCGTCTATAGCCGGAGTTCAAACTTTGACGGTTACTTATGAAGGTTGTACTACTACTTTTGAAATAGAAGTAAGAGAGTAAGTTTCTTAACCTAAAAGTGCGGAAATTTTCCGCACTTTTTTTATGCTTTTCGGCTTTTTATGTCTGACAAACACAAAGTCTATCGTTACCCTTTCAAGATTGTATGCAATCCCAACGCAGTCAACGACATTGCAAGTAATTTAACGGCTTCCGCAATTTCAAGTTTTCCGATGATTGACATTACCAAAACGGCAACAGGCAATGCGAATGCTACGCAACGTAAAACAAGCATTATAAGATTTTTTGTTTTATTTTCGTTTTCTGCAGTTTCCGCAACTTCGCCCATAAGTTCTTCTATAGAAACATCAAATACTTCTGCTAATTTTTTGATTGTTCGTATATCCGGACTGGAAAGACTTCTTTCCCATTTTGACACAGCTTTATCTGTTATGCACATTTTCTCTGCAAGTTCTGATTGTGTCATGTTTTTATCTTTACGTAATTGTGCGATTTTTTCACCAAGTTTCATAATTTATCAACCTCCGATATGCAAACTTTATCAATTCCTACTCATTTACACTACCGATTTTTAGTTTATTTCACTCTACTTTCAGTAGAATAGAGGTGAAAATGCATTAGAACAGCTTTTCATCAACATCAAAAATATTTTTTCGCAAACTCTTAAGCGTCCCGGAAATAAAAGGTCTGTCATGTCCCGGCATAAAGATTCCGTCAAACGGAAAAAACTTAGCTTTAGTTTCAAGATATTCCTTAGGAAACATTTGCATTTCATTATTCATACTGTCCGGTTCCTGCTGAAAAACCATGCGACTTGAAAAAGAATCGCCCGTAACAAGAAAGTCATGATATTTACGTTTAATCTTATACGCCAAAGGGAAAACATAATGTCCGGGTGCAGGAATTATTTCGACACAATCGGGGATTTGCGGATTATCCTCATAGCAAAGATAAGGTAAATCAAACATTTTATTATCCCAAAATTGCTCAAGACAATCCTGCAATGAATCATCATCATCTTCGGGATTCATATAACGCATTTTATAATTAGGACTTGCTTCTCGTAAAATATATACGATTCGTCCGCCTTCAAGCATTCTTCTGCCGAGTTTAAAATAAAATTCCAATTCCGCCCGGGATGTGACAAACTTTGCATTAGGAAACTTTGCCAGCAATCCTATATGGTCAGGATGCATATGAGTAATAAAAACCCAGCGAACATCCTCCGGCAATATATCAAATTTATTTTTTAGTTCATCAAGAGCTTCCTGTTGGAAGTAGGGAGAGCCTAAATCAAAAAGCATTGTTCCGTACTTTTCATCTTTTATAATGTAAAAAAATGTCTTGATTTTTCCGATACTTCCGTCTTTTTTTTTGTACAAAAAGTCATTAACTATATATCCACCGGTCATACTTCTTCTTCCATATTTTCAATATTCATTTGTACTGTTACCGAACCTCGAAAACTATTAACTTCAAGGCGATACAACACATTAAAACTTTTATCAACATGACAATTTTCCAAAAACCAACTTGCTTTTCCCCAATAAACCGCAGAAACGGGCTGATTGTCTTTCCCCGCAAAAGTTATTTTCAAATGTTCCTTACTCTTTCCCACAACTGTATAGGACAATATTTTTAATCCAGTCGTAAATAACAACGGCACGGGATTTCTCTCTCCGAAAGGTTCAAGCATGGCAAGTTGTCTGTAAAGCATTACCGGCTCCAAATAAGCTACCGGGATTTGAGCATCTACTGAAATTTCGTCCGTTTCCTTATCTGCTGCTAATGCACAATCAGAGGCGTTTTTTATAAGAAACTCTCGGAAACTTTCAAGATTCTCAATCTTCATTCTGAACCCTGCGGCATTCTGATGACCGCCGAATTCTTCAAGTAAATCAGCTGCTTTTGAAAGGAAATCTACAAGGTGAATATTTACATTACCGCGAATAGAACCGCAAAGGTATTCGTCATCCGTTACTCCTACAATCACCGGACGACCGGATAATTCCGAAAGTTTTGCCGCAGCAATTCCCAATACTCCTCGTCCGATTTCTGAACTGTGGAAAAAGTTTAGATAACCGCCGAATTCTTCCGCATTTTCTTCTATCTTATCAGCAAACATTTGAACTCCGGCTTCACCTTGAGCTCGTCGCTGTTCGTTCATCACGATAATCTTTTCAAGATTTTCATTTACAACAGAAGCGTAGTCTTCATCTATAAAATATTCTGCAATTCTTGCATCGCCCATTCTTCCGGGAGAATTAAGAACCGGAGTTACTTTCCACGACAAATCCGTAGAATTAAGTAATTGAAGGTCTAAGTTTTGTCTGGCGAACAAACTTTGCAATGCAATATCCGGAGAACTCTTCATGCGTTTTATTCCCAACGACGCTATCAAGCGATTGGCGTGCTGATTCAAAGGCATAATATCGGAAATTGTTCCCAATGCCGCATACGGTAAAAATCGTTCAAGAGTAATGTTCCATTCCGGAATATCATCAATAATGTGTTGTAAATATGCCTCTCGAACATACAAACTTTTGAGTTCTTCCGGCAAACCGCTACGCCATCCGGGAAGTTTTTGTAATGTAATAAGATGACCGACATTTTCATTTTCATCTTTGGGAGCATCCTCAAGTTCCGTCATATTACAAAAAATCCACTCTTCCCCGTCAAATATCACTCTGTCTACAAGATTAAGTTTCCCCGACATATAAAATAGATATCCCAGAACAAAATACAGACTGACGACACAGGCTGCCATATCATTTTCCTCTAGGGCATATTTATATTTAGGATTAACAATACACACGGCATTCGGAATATTTTCAAGCGGTTGATGATGGTCGATAATAATTGTATCGATTCCCCGTTCTTTAAGCCAATTTATTTCATTGCAATTCGTAATTCCGCAATCCGTAGTAATAAGTAAATCATAATTATCAACGAAACTTTCCGCTTTTTCCATTGTCAAACCGTACGGGTCACTGCCGACAGGAAGTTGCCATGTAATATTTGCACCGTGTTCAAACAAAAATCTATAGAGAATATGAATAGAAGTCACCCCGTCAACGTCTCTGTCACCGAATAAAATAATCTTCTCTTTATTATTAATAGCTTCATTAATTCGCTTATAAGCTACAGGTAAATCCGGAAATAAAAAAGGCGACGGCAACATTCCGCTTGTAAGATGAAAAAAGTTAAACATCTGCAAATCTTCGCAAATACCGCGTCTATAAAGTATCGATGATGTTACCGGGGGTATTTTTAATGCCTCCCAACGCTTTATAAAATCTAAATCTATATTTCCCTTTGAAATCTTCATCTTCACACTCAGCCTTTTTTTACTGCTACTGATATACATTAAAATTCGATTAAAGTACATTTCTTTTCTATTTATTTGTTACAGACCACAAACCCGGCTTTAGCTTTATCGTTGCAATAAATGAATATTTTACCAAATGTCAGAGCTTGCCAAGAAAGGGAGAGGTTATAGGAGAGGGAAAACTGCGGCCTTGCAAAGAGCTGTTTTCCCTCTCCTAAAGATTACACGTTTTGAACCCAAAACGACCATAACTCGCCGGCTATGCCGGCAAAAGAAACCTTGAACCTTGCAAAGGTTCATAAAAAAAGGAGGCA
>JBGUUT010000122.1:0-9597 GCA_045133795.1 Spirochaetota bacterium | reverse complement strand
AATGGAGTATTTCCGTAGGAAATACCGAAAGCGAATGTAAACTCAACGTGAGAAAAACGCATTCACTTGATGTTTTCTTACGAAAACATTTCGTTCGTCCGTTTACACGTACTCACCACAGCTCGAACAGTGTGTTTTAGCTAGCTTTCGCTTGGTTTTTCCTTACGGAAAAACTTCGTTCATGTACTGCGTACATTCACCACAGCTCAAACGGTCTTGTACAACTGTTTGTAACGTTCTTAATACCATTCGGAAATGTAATCGAGGACATTCGTCGCCAAAGAATTTACGTGCATAAAGTTTTCTTCTGCAAGGCTTACGGCTGCAAGAACTGTCTCTTTATTATTCGGTTCGCCGTTATACAACTTCAAAGTAAGATAAAATCTGATAAGGCAGAAAACAAATTGTGCCATTAAAAGAGAGTCTTCCTCTTGTTCTCTGTACGGATAAAAACTCTTTAAAAAGAAAAAGTTGATAAAATAATCTTTAAAAATATTTCCGTTCACGGCAATCAATAAATCTGCAGATTTTTCAACAATTGCAATTTCTTCCAACGGCGGAATATCTGTATTTTTTCCGATTGCATATTTTATAAAATCTATCTGCTCCTTCGAAAAATCCCCTTGCAATTCTTCAAATGCCGGATAACAGATTTTGCCGGACGATAAGCATTTTTGTAATTGAGAAAAAATCTTTGCTGAAAAATCTTCCTCTGTCAGCATTTTTAAGACTTCCTGTTCAAAACGGTAATATTTACTGTTTAAGAAAATCTTTTTAGGATTTTTCGGAATCGGATTAGAATACATATCATCTGTTATATTAGAAACTGTAATACCCGTACCTAGCAACTTAGCAGCTTCCGGGCATGCATAAGACATTCCGATTTCCATAAGTAAATTTGTCTTCAAAAAAAAGCGAGGATAAGAAAGACAAACCGATGACAATGACTCGGCTCCGTATTTTGCATGTAAATAACAACGCATATCGGGTAATAACAGTTTGCATTCATGAATAAAAGTTCTGCCCATTTCATCTACATCGCATTTGTAATGCTTCGCAAAATATTCATCACTCTCTGCCAATTTTTTATATTCTTCGGCTCTTTCAGAATCTAAGGCTATTTTCCACGAATTACTGCAACATTTTCCGCACATTTTACATGTGAATTTTTGTACATGGTTTGTCAAACGTATCATTATTATTTTTTCCTGTAACTGATAACTACACCGCCGGGTTGAAGTCGGTCGTTTTCGTAAAGCCCGGCAAATAAACATTCGCCGTCATCTACTAACGTCCATACATTTTCAGAACAATTTAAATAAACATCAAGCGTTCCGTCTTCCGCAACTTTTTGATAATGAACAAAACGCGGATTTTCATCTTCTTGAACAAATTTTATTTCTAAGCTCTTACATAATTTATTTTCATTTCTCATTTTTATCAGCTTTTTCATTGCCGCAATCTTATCATCATGCTTTCCGGCATCAATTTGACTCCACGGCATACAACGGCGACAATCCGGGTCATATCCGCCTTCCATCACAATTTCCGTTCCGTAATAAATACAAGAACAGCCCGGCATTGTAAAAAGTACAGCCATCTGCTGATAAAACCAATCTACATTCTTAAGTTTTGTTACAAGTCTAATCGTATCATGAGAATCCAGCAAATTAAACAACACTTTGGAAATCTGCTCAGTATACATCGAATAACAACGATTTATCGCAAACTCAAAATCATCTGCCGTTTGATTTTTATTAAGCCAGAAATTTGTAAGACTGTTTGCTAGCGGATAATTCATTACGGCATCAAACTCATCTCCACGCAGCCATGTCGTAGAATCATGCCATATTTCTCCGATAATATAAAAATCGCTTTTAAGTTTAAGCATTCTCTGTCTTAATTGACGACAAAAGCTATGCGAAACTTCATTAGCTACATCAAGTCGCAATGCATCGATATCGTAATCTTTCACCCAATATTCACAAACATCCAAAAGATAATCGATAACTTCCTGATTATTGGTATTCAATTTCGGCATTCCGTCAACAAATGCAAATGAATAAAATTTTCCGTTACGAGCATTATTTCCCGGTTTATCAAAAGGCCATTCATTTATCATAAACCATGAATAATAAGGAGACTCCGGTCCTTTTTTCTCAACATCTTTCCATTGAGGGAAAAGCCAGCCGCTGTGATTAAAAACGCCGTCGAGCATTATACGAATCCCGCGTTTATGAGCTTCACTTACAAGTTTTTTCATAGTCTCTTTGTCGCCCAAAGTCGAATCTATCGAGAAATAATCTACTGTGTCATACTTGTGACTGGTAGAAGATTGATTTATCGGATTAAGATAAAGTCCGCTGATTCCCAAATCTTTAAGATAATCAAGTCGACTGATAATTCCGGCTAAGTTTCCGCCGTAAATAATCTCTTTTTTTATAGTTTTATCTTCATCCCATTGCGGAAGTTTATTCTCTTTAATCTCCTCTTCCGAAAGTACTCTGCAAAATCTATCCGGGAAAATCTGATACCAAACTGTATCTTGTACCCATTTCGGCGGAGTATAAATATCGATTGGATTCATCCACGGAAAAGTAAATCCCTCAAGCATTCCGGGCAATTCTTCTATCGATTTATAAAAACCGTCTTCCAACATGAAGTAAACTTCATCACCGCTGTGAATCTCAAAATAATATCTGCAACGTTTAAACTTCGGAGCAATTATCGCACGCCAAAGTATATGATTTTTCAAACGACGCTTATCTGTTATCTCTGAACGTTTTCCTTGCCATTTATGACTTCCGCCGAGTATTCCAAACTCAAACGGATCGCCGGAAATCAAAAAGACCTTATCAATGTCATACCCGGTAAACAACTGAATTACCAATTCTTCCGAATTTCTTGCATAACATTCAACATCAGTTGCCTTATGGCGTATAGCTGCAAAATTCATAATCTTTCTCCTTTTTTAAAAAAGCATTACTTCAATATTTCTTCAGGAACAATTTGTGCCATTGCATTGTAAGCTTTTGCACTTGGGTGAAGATGGTCGCCGCTGTCAAAACCTTCAGCAAACATCTGCGGTGCTTTCTCATCGCAAACGGCTTTATCAAAATCTATTACTCCGTCAATTTTATCTGTTGTTTTTATCCAATTATTAATTTTATTTCGCAATTCATCCCTAAAAGGAGCATAAGTTCGCCAGCCGTAAATAGGCAATAATGTTCCGCCCCATACTTTTAATCCCATTTCATGTGCTTTATCCGCATAAAAAGTTAAACCTGCAATAAGGTCTTCTGTCGACGGCAAATCGCTCCACGGTCGAAACGGATTTACTTCCACGCCTACCGGATGAATAATATCATTTATACCATGCTGAAAAATTACATTCTTCACTCCGGCAACTTTTACCTCTCGCGGAAAACGAGTTAAACCTTTTACTCCGTATGATTCATAAGTAATGTTATCGTATTCTCTGAGAACTCGTGAACCGCTGGTTGCTTTACGTACAACCGATACGTTTTTTATTCCCTCACTTACAAGACGTAGCGTAAGTTCATCCGGCCAAGCTTGTGCGGTAATAGAGTCGCCGTAACAAACAAGAGCATAATTTTTTTCTTCCGTAAGAACATCCACGCCGGATAAAAAGTAGTAGCAACTTGTCGCACGTGTCTGTGACAGCGGTAAAGACACACTTTCGGTAAAATCTCCTACCGAATAATAACCTCCGGAAAGCGGTCCGGTAATAATAACCGAACTTCGCATTTGCGTAAAATCTTCCAAATACAAACTCACGGCAAGCCATTCATGTTCATTTACAGCAAACTTTATCTCATCACTTACGACATCTTTTCCCGGTTCGATTGTCACAGATTTCTTTCCGGCAAAAGTTACCGCCGCAAGTGTTTGCGGTTCTATTTTATCTCCGGGAAATTTTAGTTTATTATCTGCATTGCCCGGCATTTTAGATACAACTACTTTTGCTATTGTAACAGCTTGCGTTCCCGTAAAATTATCTAAAGTAACACGAATTGCACTGCCGTTAAATACATTAAATATCGGATAACGCAATGTCAAATTACGAGCATAATTTTCCGGTCTGCGGTCGCTTATCGACATTGCATTTCCCCAAACCGTAACCCATTTATTAAAATTATTTTTATTCATTTTCCCACCAATTAAAATGTTTTAATTTTTGTCGATACCGACGCACAAGCCGTGTAATCTGTACCTGTATTTGTAAAAGTATCCTCTTCAAAATAAATCTGAAAACGCCATTGTTTATATTGAAACACAACTCCGACAAGCAAATTTGTTTGAACCGAACCTACTTTATCTGCAATAATTCCCAAATTATTTTTTATCTTATTATCACCGCAAACCGGGGAAGTTCTTATATTCATCTGAGCTACAATTGAAAAAAAACGTAACGGAGAAATTTCTATTGCCGCCAAAGCATTAAACATCGGGAAAGGCTGATATTTTGCCGGAACAATCGAATTTAACGGAACTACAATTCCCGTTTGAAAAAACAATGATAAATATTTTATCGGATAAATATCCATAAGCAACCCTGCCGTAAAATCCGGAGATTCGGAACCGGTAACTTGCTGTAGATTTCCTGTAGGAATTTTTACTCCGAATTGAAATGCAGAATCTATATAACGACTTCTGAAAAAATTATATTTTCCCCATAAATCAATATCTCCGAAACCTACCGTTGCATGGTCCAGTTTTAAATCAATCCCGTTGTTTGTACGTAAGTCTATCACAACTTCATTTTGTGGCACAAGCTCACGCCCGGCATTAGGAAAACCGAATAAATTATGAAAGTTCTGAGTAAAAGCATCCATAAAACCGCCGTAATAACTGATAATTCGCCACATACATCCGATTTCCCAATTCTTATTAATCGCATAAGAAATTCCGCTTTCAAAAACACAACTTTCAAAATCTATAGCACGCTCTGCCGGATAAATCTTGCCGTTTTGATCTCGCTTTAATGCATAGATTGAAAATGCTTGTGAATAATAAATCGTATTATATAAAGTTAATGCTCCCGGCTTTTTGACTACAGCTTCCGTACCGGGTAAATGTTGATGTATTAAAATAAACGAATATATATTTTTTCCATACAGCGGACCTTTACTGTAAGAAAAATCTTCATTAAAAGAAAACACCGGTCGTACCGTTAAAAACATCAAAACTAATATTGTATATATTTTTAAATTGTTAAATAGCTTCATAACAAAATGGAAACTACCTTATCAAATAGGGTTTGTCAAATAAAAATCGGGAGCATTAAAAACTCCCGATTATAAGAAGATTATTTAATTTTTATTATTACACTTTGATAAGCTGCCATTTTAGTAAGCTTCAAATCTTTCTTGCTTGCTTTTACCTTTATCGGTGAACCAAGCAAATCTTGAACTTCTTTTGATACTTCAGAATTTCCTGCTAATGTCACAGCAACATTTACCGGTTTATCTGCAAAATTATGAATTACAATCACTTCGTTATCTGCATTCTTTCTAAGATAAGCCGTTACAAACTCGTTATTTGTTTTTAATGTCAAAAAGTCTCCGAAACGTAATGCAGAGTTTTCATTTCTAGCCTTAATCAAAGCTTTGTATTGATTTAATATTGAATTTGGGTCTTTCTCTTCGGCCGCGACATTAAACTTATCATTTTCCTCCGCATTACCGGCATTTAAATGATTCCACAATTTATCTGCATTTCCGAAACCGTTGTTTTTTACCTCATTACCTTCCCATGTCATACATGTTCTAAGCCAGCGGTCATATTTTGAACGAGTATAAGTGTTCATTCCGATTTCTTCTCCGTAATAAACAAAAGGAACTCCCGGCAAAGTTAAATAAATCGCACCTACTAATTTTGTCTTTCCTGTATTTCCGCCAAGTTGTTGAAACGGTCTGTTTCCGCCGTAAGAATCATGGCTCGACAACAAGGTTCCGTAAAACCCACCGATTTTATCTTTTAAATCTTTAGCGTAACCTTTTGCTATTGTTTCAATCATACTTGTACCTTTGTTAGTATAAGGTTTACCGCTTTTTACAGTACGAATAATAGTGTTGTTATATTTAAAATTGAACACAGCGTGAAATGTATCATTTCCGTTTCCGAGATATTGAACATAATCAGGTTCTGCTTCAGCTACGGTAAAAACATTTCTGTCCGGATAGTTTTCATCCATAAAAGTACGTAAATCTCTGAAAACAGCGAAAGATTCCGGCTGATGTTTCAAGCCATTTGCTCCGTTTTCTACCAACATTGTAACAGCATCATATCTAAAGCCGTCTACACCTTTATCCAACCAAAATTTCACAACTTGTTTGTAATAGTCAAGAACTTTAGGATTGCGGAAATTCATATCCGGTTTTGATGCCGCAAAATACGCATAATACCAACCAGTCTCACATTTTTGCCAATATTTACTCCACGCACCTTCTGGCTGTTCATCACTGAAAATATACCAATCTCTATATTGTGATTTTTTATTACTGCACGCATCTACAAAAAAAGGATGTTTTGATGATGTATGATTTAAAACTAAATCCAAAATAATTTTGATTCCTCTTTTGTGAGCTTCATCTAACAATTCCTGAAAATCTTCCATAGTTCCGTAGGTTGGGTCTACAGCCATTAAATCTACAGGGTCATAATTGTTTGTGTGTTCATCTGAATTATGAATAGGCATTAACCAAATTGCACCGATTCCCAAATCTTTGAGATAATCAAGCTTTGATGTTACTCCTTTAAAATCTCCGTAACGGTCCCCGTTAGAATCTTTAAAAGAACGAACAAAAAGTTCATAAAAGACACAATTAGAATACCATTTATCATTTCCCATTTCCGATAACGATATCATTTCCTGTGAAAAGATATTTGTAGGTAAAAAAGTTAATAAAAAACATATTGTTATAATAAAACGATTCTTTTTCATTCTTTACTCCTGTTAATTTAGCGTAACTTCGCCTGCAATTTCACTGCTTGTTCATATTTTTCTTTTTCAATCGGTGTCGGATTCGTTTTAGAATTATAAGCAGCTATGGCTTTTGCTAAAAGTATTTTAGCTTCTTCCTTATCCGAAAGTAACAATATTTTGTTCTTTACAGCATTTCCGGCATTTTTTTCTCGCATTTCTACAGACCAATTACGTTTTATCAGAGCTGCAGCAGATTGTGATAAAAAATAAATATTTTCCGGGTCTCGTTCTAATGCTAATTCTATATTAATTCCCATACGGTATTTTGCATTCTCACCACGTTTTGCAACATCTCCCATAAATGCCGGAACTTCATCATCAACTGAAGCTTTTATAAAATATGGTTCTGCAAAATCCGGATCAAGTGCAATACAACGATCTGCATTATCAAATATCTGCGGTAAAACCTTCAACGCCGCTGACGGTCCCTGAATCTGAGCTTTTTTAGCAATCAAAGTATTATACTTATGAAAAATTCGAGCTTGTTGTATCGCAGTAAAACCTTGCAAAAAAGCATTTTCTTTTAAAACCGGTACAACTTGCTCTATAAGTTCGAGAATATTTTTCTTACTACCTTTTCCCTCGCTTATCTCAAATGTTACATTTCCCCACATTTCCAAATTTTCAAATGAAAGATTACCTGAATTTATTTCCGCTTGTAAATATTCCCAAGCTTGCGAAAGTTTTCCTTGTTGAACTAAAGAATTTACGTCCGTTTGTGCATTCAAAAAAAACGGAAATAACATTACAAGTACAGCAAATATTTTTCTCATGATTCCACTCCTATTTATATAAATATGAATATTGGTAATATTGTTTCAATAAACCTATTTGTTCTTTTAAACCATCATGATTTTTCTTTTCATAAAAAACAAAAAAAGCACCTTTAAGTTCTTCATCCCAAATCTTCGGAAGCAATGCTAAATACGAACAATTCTGTCTGTCCGCTTCAGATATTCTTGATTCAAAAAAGCTTTGTTTTATTCCGTTTTGAGTAAAACCGACAACACGTTTTTCACTTAATAATTTAGCAACCAAACTTGTTGTTTGAGGGAAATTAAAACTTCCTAAAGTTTCCGGCGAAATATTTTTATAAGCAGTAATCGCAAAATACCCCATCATTTCCTGTACATAAAACCATCGCATAGCACCGGATTCATTTAAAAAGTCAGCACAGCTTTTTTCAATTTCATCAAGATTTTCATAACCGGACTGGTGACTGTTATCTTCTTCAATTGCATCGGCAGCATTATATTCCTCTTTTTCTCCGATAACAAAATTGCCGATTTCCATATTTTCAAGCGGAATATTTTCCATTCCGTTTTCTTTCGCTTGCATCAATGATTCAACCAATCTTTGTGCAAAATCATCGTTAACACTCATGTTAGATATATCGCCACTGGAGAGCTGATTTATATCAACGCTTGCACGATGTTGTTTTATATAAGAAATTAAACCATTTATTCCGGACATTACCAATACACTGATAAATGAAATAAATCCCAGTTTACCGCCAACCCCCATAAATAAAGGTTCGCCTACAACATAAAAAATTCCACAAAATAAACCTGCAAAAAAGAAATGCCGCTTTAACATTAGAATAAAATAAGAACTCATACCTACAAATGCTCCGGCATACCACGCACACGCTAAATGATGCCCCAATCCCGGAATACGCTCAATCAAAATCCCTCCGATAATTCCTGTTAATGCAACAGACAATACTTTATAATTTTCATTTAATGATGACATTGCTTGTTTTACTTCCATAGATACCATCGCACCGCCCGATGATGCCAATAAAAGAAAGAAAACTTTTAAAGGTGAAAAAATTAGTGAAACTTTATCAAAACAAAATAATCTAACATCTTCAGAACGACGAAATATTAACAAATAAATTAAAACAGAAATAAAAGCAATAAATCCTAATCGACCTCCAAAACCATCAAAAAACACCTTTGGATAATAAACGCTTACTATTTCACTGAAAGAATATAAAACAGCAACTGTTAAAGAAAGAATAAGTGAACCTATAAAAAAGTGTATTCCGTAACCATTAGAAGAAGCGGAAATCAAAAAAGGAGCAGTCATACCGGCAAAAGAACCGGCAAATCCAGCCAAAGAAAAACGTCTTTCATCCTGTAAAGTAATTGCCAAAACTGACAAAATAATCGCCACAATACTTGAAGCAACAACAATATTACAATTAATAACAACACAATAAATCGTGGAAATACAACCGATAAAAGAAAATACAAAATAATTTAGTATAGATATCCAATTAATTTTCTTTTCAGAATTAATATCCATAAAATAAAAACCTTTCGAATTTTTTTTTTCTTAATTTCCTTATATATATAGAAAGAAAATTTTAAGAATTATTTTGTTGTATAAAAAAAAGCGTATTATGACAATGCTTTTTTAAGGAATAAGAAAAAAGTAAAAAACAGATAAGAATATTTCCTATATTTTTATAGATTCCAATCTATTTTCATGCATTCTGATACTAGAAAACACTATAGAAAGAAAATAAAAATCGTTTTAAATTAAAACACAATATCAGTGCGACAGAAAAGTAATTTAATCTC
>JBGUUT010000121.1:0-49351 GCA_045133795.1 Spirochaetota bacterium | reverse complement strand
AAATGCAGTACGAGCCGGGCTTGCTAAACGGGCGGCGGATTATCCTTTTTACGAGGTGTGGGAAGATATTACCGAGAGCGATTATTTTATTCTGGAATAAGGGTCTGTCCCTTCGATTAAAATAAAAAACCGTCGATTCCGAAAAAACGACGGCTTTAATATAAAAAAATTATAATCTGGCTATATTTTCAGCCCTTGCCTCTTGTGCAACAGCTTTTGCTACTACTTCAACAACTCTTTTATCAAAAGCTCCCGGAATAATATACTCTTCCGTAAGTTCATCGTCTTTAATAATAGAAGCGATTGCTTTAGCCGCAGCAATCTTCATTCTTTCCGTAATATCGCTGGCTCGAACATCTAATGCACCGCGAAAGATTCCCGGAAATACAAGTACATTATTAATCTGATTAGGATAATCAGAACGACCTGTAGCTACAACTCTTGCTCCGCCTTTTTTTGCTTCTTCCGGCATAATCTCCGGAGTAGGATTTGCCATTGCAAATACTATAGCATCTTCTGCCATTGCAGATACCATTTCCGCCGTTAAAACATTCGGACCGCTTACACCGATAAAAATATCTTTTCCTTTGATAATATCAACAAGCGAGCCGGTTTGATTATCACAATTAGTACATTCAGCCATCGCTGCCTGTGCCGGATTCATCCAATCTTGTCCTTTTGCTAATGCTCCGGCTTTATCTACAAGTACAATGTCTCCAACACCGAATTGTAATAACAACTTAGCTATACTGATTCCTGCGGAACCGGCTCCGTTAATTACAATCTTAACATCTTCAATCTTCTTTCCCACAAGCTTCACTGCATTCAAAAGTCCTGCAGCAACAACAATCGCCGTTCCGTGTTGGTCATCATGAAAAACCGGAATATCCAACTCCTTACGCAAACGTGCTTCTATTTCAAAACAACGCGGAGCACTTATATCTTCCAAGTTTATACCACCGAAAGTAGGAGCTAAATATTTTACCGTATTAACAATTTCATCAACATTTTTTGTATCAAGACAAATCGGAAACGCATCAATCCCTGCGAAAGTTTTAAATAAAATAGCCTTACCTTCCATCACCGGCATTGCTGCTTTCGGACCGATATCTCCCAATCCCAAAACTGCGGTTCCGTCAGAAACTACTGCAATTAAATTACCCTTTGCCGTATAACGATAGACTTCGTCTTCATTTGCGTGAATTTTTCTGCAAGGTTCTGCTACTCCGGGCGTATAAGCTGTACTTAAATCATCACGATTCTCTACTTTTACTTTACTGATTACAGAAATCTTTCCGTGATTCTCTTCGTGCATTTTTAACGCCAATTCATTAAAATCCATATTGATTTTCCTTATTTTAACTTTAATAATTTGTGTCGCAATTTAGCATTTATAAGAAGTTTTATAAATATTTTCTATCGTGAAATTCTGATTTCTTCAGATAGTAAAAGACTGCTTCCTTTTTTTATGCAAACATAATAGTCACCCAAAGGCACAGGAATTTTTTGATGTTGCACTTCTCCTGCATTTACATCAAACAAATGAAACTCTTTTATTTTACCGGTCGAAAGATTTGCCAACTCTACCGTATAAGTCACACAAGTAGTTTCATTATTTTCAATACTTATAGAAATATTTCTCACGCCGTTACTTCCGTCATTTTGCCAAAAAGTTTCGAGCATTTTCTTTATTGCCGACGTAACTTCTATATTTGCCTTACCGAAACTTACACTGGCATTGCCTTTTTTCAACAATGTTTTAGATGTCGCAATTTGATTTTTTTTAAGATTTGAAATCTGCGGCACAATATCAGTCTGAATTTTATTCTCTTTTAGCGGTGTTTCTTTCGGTGCTTTATATGCCGGAAGCGTAACAATTCTGCGAGCGAAAGCATAATGACGTTTATAATAAGGTTCTTTCAGTGAACATTTCACCACACCGACACTCGGACCGCCGGAAGCTGCATGAATAAACTTTTCCCCGAATACGAAAATTCCGACATGACTTATACCTTTCCCAAAATCAAAAAAGATTAAATCTCCGGGTTGTAAATTACCTGTTACCACAGTACCTAGATTTTTTTGATAAGCTACGGTTCTGGGCAATTTCACATTAAACACTTTACTGTAAACCCTTGATACAAATGCAGAACAATCAATTCCGTTTTTAGAGTTTCCCCCGTAAACATACGGTGTTCCCATCCACTCTTCCACACTGTCAAATAATTCTCTGACAATCTGTTGTCTGCTTTTATCGGTACAACTGTTTGAGTAAGAAAAAAATGCACATATAGAAAAAAGAAAAATTAAAAAGTATTTTCTCATAATCCGTCCTTTCGGATTATTTTCGGAAAAGACTTTGAATAACTTGCTTTTTTTAAAAAGAATTGATAACTGATAATTTCAAAAAATTACAAACTAAAAAAATAACACAATTTTTTTCTCATAGATTCAAAGGAGACAATATGTCAAAAGTTGATAATAAACTGAAATTTCCGGTTTCTTACGAAATGCGTGTAATAATGGATACAGTAGAAGATGATAATGTTAATATTGATGCAATTCGTGCAGTACTTGAAGAGCTTCGTATTCCGCACAGAGACTGGAATCACCGCAGAAGCAGCGAGGCAAAATATACGAGCTACTCCGTAAAAGTAATGGTGCGAAACCATGAAACTCTAAAAGATTTGTATGCCGGATTGAATAAAATCCCCGGAGTAAAGCACGCAATATAATTTTTTATGCACTGTTAAATTACACAGTGCTTTTTTTACGCTTAAATAAGAGCGTATTTTTATAGAAAAAAACATTCTTAATAAAATATTTATATGCTAAGTTTAGATTGAAGCAGAATAAAAGGAGATGAAAAATTGAAAGCATTAGCATTATTTTCCGGCGGATTAGACAGTATTTTAGCAGTGAAAGTCATTCAAGAACAAGGAATTGAAGTAATTCCGTTAAATTTTGTTTCATATTTTTTCGGCGGTAAAAATGAACAAGCCGAACGTGCTGCGGCTCAACTCGGCGTAACTCTGGAGTACGTAGATTTCAGTGAAGAACAATTCGAAATTGTTAAACATCCTAAATCAGGTTACGGAAAAGGTTTAAATCCTTGTATCGATTGTCATGCATTAATGATAGAAACAGCCTTGTCTTTGTTAGATAAATACGAAGCTTCATTTGTAATAACGGGAGAAGTTTTGGGACAACGCCCTATGTCACAACGTGAAGCTGCAATGCGTCACATCAGTAAAATTCAAACTCGCGGCGACCTTCTCGTTCGTCCTTTGTGTGCTAAACTTTTACCCGAAACTTACCCGGAAAAAGCCGGTTGGATTTCACGAGATAAAATGTTTGCAATTAACGGACGAGGTCGCAAAGAACAACTTGTACTTGCAGCAAATTACGGAATTACGGAATACCCAGCCCCTGCAGGCGGTTGCTGTCTTACAGAGCGTGAATTTGCAAGAAGGCTTGCCGTATTTATTGAAGATGATTTCACACAAGAGCCGGCATTATTTCACATGATTCGCAATGCTCGTTTATTTCGCTTGGACTACAAAAAATATTTGCTTGTAGGACGAGACCAACAGGAAAATAAAATTCTTATTGCTTTCCATAAATCACACCCAGAATGTCATTTTATTTGTGGAGGCGAAACTCCCGGACCGTCAATTTTGTTCTACGGAGAATCATTTTCAGATAAAGAAATAAATTTTGCATGCAGATTGTTTACCCACTACTGTACCACAAAAGGTAAAGCAGAAGCTAATCTGTTACTTGACGATAAAACCGTTATTTGCAACGGCGATGTAACAGCCGAAGAACTTGAAACTTTTCATGTAAAATAACGGTGTCAGACCTTAAACCTAAAACAGAATAAAAGGATACTGTAATGAATTTGCAATTACGTAACGTCGATTTTTCATACAATCGCAAAAAAGTTTTTTCAAATTTGTCTGTTGATTTTTCAGATGACGGACTGATTGCAATTGCCGGTAACAACGGAAGCGGAAAGTCTACATTATTGAAACTTCTTGCCGGCATTATTCAACCATCTTGCGGACAAATCTTGATTAATAATACCGATTACAAAAAATTAGGTAACAAAGCTATTTCTCAAATGATTTCTTATGTTCCGCAATTTCTTGATACTGTTTTTGATTTGCAGGTAATTGATTTTTTATTGATGGTAAGCTCAAACGGTAATGCTTCTGTTAATAAAAATAATTTTGACAGAGTTTATAATGCATTAGAGCGTGTCGGAATACAACAATTTGCACAATGCAATATCAATGAACTCAGCGGCGGAGAACGACAAAAAGTTTTAATAGCCAATGCTTTGACACAAGATACTCAACTAATTTTGCTTGACGAACCGATATCACATTTAGATTGGAGCAGTCAAATTGAGATTTTCAAGCTTTTACGTGAAATTGCTACACGTGAAAAACGCAAAGTTATAGTTATTGTACACGATATAAATCTTATTTCTACATATTGCGATAATGCACTGTTAATGAAAAGCGGCAATATAGCAGCTTACGGAAAAACATCAGAAGTATTACATCCGCAAACAATTCAAAATGTTTTCGGTTTAAATGTTCATACCGTAGAAAATTATTTTATTCCGAGTATTTGATTTTATAATTAATAAGGGACAGGTTCTTATTCCATAACAGGATTAAGGTCTGTCCCTCTTTAAAAAAACACTGTAGTACAAAAGATTATCCTATACGGAGAAAAATCGATGAATATAAAATGTTACAAATGTTTCAGACCGGTAAAATCCTGTTATTGCAAATATATTGTTCCGCTCTCTACAAAATCTAAAATAGTATTTCTTATGCATCCTAAAGAAGCATATAAACAAAAAACCGGAACCGGACGGCTTGCTCATTTATCATTACCAAATTCTGAAATTATCATCGGAATAGATTTTACCGAAAACAAACGATTAAATTCACTTCTTACAGATACCCAATATTTTCCAATCTTACTCTATCCGGGTGAAGATGCACTAACAGCAAAATCTGAAATATTAAAAACTGTTACAATAGAAAAAAAACTTTTGGTTATCGTTGTTGATGCAACATGGTTGATTGCAAGAAAAATGATGAAATTAAGCAAAAATCTCCAAACCTTACAAAAAATATCCTTTCTCCCCTCCGCCGGATATCATTCTCAATTTTCATTCAAAAGACAACCGGCCGCAGACTATCTTTCTACAATAGAATCATGTTATTATCTTCTTAATGAATTTAAACAAAACAATATTGAAGATAATAAAACATCATTTGAACCTTTAATGGATATTTTTAAACAAATGGTGAACTTTCAATTAGAAAGCCACCAAAAACGAGAAACGCAAGGTCTTCCCTGCCGTTATCAAAACATTAACAAAGAAAACATTGAAAAATAACCTAGAAGTTAATATCTCTGTCTCTAAGCCCCAACAAATAAAGAATTCCGTCCAATCCTACAGTTGAAATAGAATGTGAGGCGTTTTTCTTCACTATAGGTTTAGCATGAAATGCAATTCCCAAACCGGCAAGTTTTAACATCGGCAAATCATTAGCTCCGTCACCAACGGCAATAACTTGTTCCAATTGAATTCCTTCTTTCTTTGCAAGTTCCTTTAATAAAAACGCCTTTCTTTCTCCATCAACAATCTCACCTAAATGCTTTCCGGTAAGTTTTCCGTCTTTTATTTCCAAATTATTCGCAAATACATAATCAATCCCAAAACGTTTCTGCAATGTTTCACCGAAATATGTAAATCCTCCGGAAAGAATAGCAATTTTATAACCGAGAGCTTTAAGCTGAGCGATTAAACGATCTGCACCATCGGTAATAGGTAAATTATCCGCAATATCTTGCATTACATCTTCACTCAAACCTTCGAGCAAAGCAATTCTGCGACAAAAACTTTCTTTGAAATCAATTTCTCCACGCATTGCAGATTCCGTAATTTCATGAACTTTATCACCGACACCGTGGCGTTTAGCTAATTCTACAATAACCTCTGTTTGAATAAGAGTTGAATCCATATCAAAACAAACCAAACGGCGATTTCGACGAAAAATATCATCCTTTTGAAACGCAATATCAATTCCGTAATTTTGTGAAATTTCGAGAAAACCTTCAGTTACCTGTTGAATATTTAAAGGTTTCCCGCGAACTGAAAGTTCAATACATGATTTTGTTTGCGTAGGTGCTTCGACTTCAGACAGCGGCACACGACCGGAAAGACGTGTAATAAGATCGATATTTAAACCTTGCTTATAAATAATTTCCGTAACTTCCGAAATTTGCCGTGCCGTGATTTTTTCAGACAACATCGTAATTATATATCTGTCCTTTCCCTGCAAACTTACCCATTTAGCATAACTTTCAGGTGTAATAACTTCAAAATCAATATGAATCTGCAATGTATATGCTTTGAATAATAAATCTTTCAAAACGGAACGATTAGAATTATCTCCTGCCGGAATCTCTGCAAGGATTCCCAAAGATAACGTATTATGAATAACTGCCTGCCCCATATCTAAAATATTTATATTATTTTCAGCTAAAATTGCTGTAATCGCAGATGTAAGTCCCGGCTTATCTTCACCTGAAATTTTTATTAAAAATATTTCGTTTTGCATAAATCGCTCCTTAAAAAATCTGCATAAAAATTAACACAAAAAAATCATCAAGACAATAAAGTTCTTTCATATTGACTTTCAACAAAGGGACAGACCTCTATTCTATTTCGGTATAGAGGTCTGTCCCTTGTCTACAATTTTAAAGCTGATAACATAAAAAAACTGCCGGTATTTCTACCGACAGCCCCAAAAAAAGAAGTAAAAAAAGACTTTGTAAATAAACAAAAGATTTTGTTTTAAATCAAGTTTTCATTGACAGTTTTTTTTTTTTTTTTACAAGTTGTTTTAATTTACAAAATAAGGAGGTCATTTTATGACTAAAAGATTTTTAAGTGCTTTGGCAATAATGAGTATTGTCGCAATGATGATGTTGAGCAGTTGTACTGCTGCCGGTGTAGAATGTGGTTTGATAGGCAAATGGAAAATGGATGGAGGTGAATTTACTGTTGAAATTACTTCTGACGATAAAGCTATTATGTCAGAAAACGGTATCAAACTTGAAGTAGAAATTAAATCCGTTGACGGAAAAGAAATAACTATTGGAGGAGATAATGGTGAAATGAAAGTTAAATATAAAGATTTAAGTGCAGATTCTGTAAAATTCGCAATAGACGAGGTATTTGGTAAAGACAATTATCAAGAATTCAAAAAAGTTTTTTAAGGAGAAAGCAATGATTAAAAAACTTATAGCAATTATTTCCATTTTATCACTTTCTGCTGTTGCAATGTTTGCAAATGATATTTCCACTGAAGTTCAAGAAGAACAAAAAATACAACAACAAGCAACGCCGGATTTCAGCTCTAACTCTAAAGAATTTTCTTTCGCAGAAAAGAGTTTTGCAGCTCAATTTCGAATAACCAATCCTAGAGATCCTTTTATTGTTTATCAAAAATTCAGAAGACTTATTAGGACCGGTATAGGCTTGGCCGTTGCGGGTGGTACAGTACAAACGGTAGGACTCGCACTTTTCCTCGGATTAGGAGCAGGATTAATGTTTATTAATATAATATTCCCTATTATGTTCTTTACCTTTGCCGGTATATGTGGAGTCGCAGGTACTGTACTACAACTATGTTGTATCAGTCCGTTTTGTAAAGCCGGTCTTTTAGCTACAAGATACAGAAGACTTTATAATGTAAAACTGAAAGATGCATACAATGCTGAAGCCGGGATTTTAAGTATGCACGACTCGGAAAATAAAGAATTCGGAATGGCTATGGCTTTCGCTATTAATTAAACTGTCATTTGACATCATCATTAATCAGACTGTAATGTTTTTTAGCATTGCAGTCTTTTTTTTATTACGAGAGATGTATTTTCGATTTTATAAAGGGACAGACCTTGATTCCGATATTGAATATCAAACTGTCACCACCGGACACAAAGAAAATAACAAATAAAAAAAGACAGACCGATATACTTATTCAAAATAAAGGTCTGTCCCTCGTCTGAAATTTTAAAGTTGACAACATAAAAAAAGAGCGAACCGTGCGTCCGCTCTAAAAACACTAAAATTATTCTTCACTGATTTTATTTATCATAAAGTCAAATGCTTCATCACTGAAAGCACCGCGTGGTAAATAAACCGGCAATAACGCATTCAAATATAAATAGACAAATTTTTTAGTGATTTCACATTTGTAAATATCGCACCAATTTAAAGTCGTGTCCTCACCAAACATTTTACCGGATACGCCGTTAGCATTCAGTAACCAAGTTTCTTCGTTTTTATGATATTCTTTAAATTGCTTATTTGCCGTTACAAAAAAGGAAACAACTATCGCCAGAACATAAACTATCGTAACTCCGACCAACATTATTACATTCCCGATATTTTTATAACGAAAGAAATGAAAAACAGCGATAAATACCAACAGCAACACCGGAATCAAATATCTTATTAATCGCCCGTTAAAAATGAAATCACTGTAAAACACACAACGAAACCAATCTTTTCTTTTGAAATTAAAGTTCAGTTTAAACTCATTATTCATCATTATTTTCCATAACATCTTTTTCTGAAGAGTCTTGCATTGCATTTACAAAGTAAATCACTCCTTCCAATTCAACCTCTAAATTAACATTGGAAATAATAAAATCCTCAGGAACCCGCAAATACAACGGAGAAAAGTTCAAAACTCCTTTTATTCCGGCATTTACAAGTATATCTACAACATGCTGTGCCGCTTGATCGGGAACTGCAAGTATTGCCGTTCGAATTTTCTCTTTTACGATAAAATCGTGCATTTCTTCTATAGGTAATATAGGAACTTGTGAATCGCAATTAGTTTTAGCTGAATTATTATCGAATGCCGCCACAACCTTTATGAATTCTTTTTCAAATCCGTTATAACGCATCAATGCAGTTCCGATATTTCCGCAACCGACAATAATTACTTTCTCAACTTCTTCCTTACCCAAAATCTTGTTGATTTTATGAATCAAATCCTCAATCAAATATCCGCCCTTTTTATGACCGGACAAATCAAATATCGAAAAATCTTTGCGAACTTGTGACGAAGTTACTCCGATTGCATCTGCAAGATTATCCGAAAATACTTTCTTAAATCCCATCGAATGCAATCTCGTTAATGCTTTTTTATATTTAGACAAACGCAATATGCTCTTTTTATTTGTAATCATAATTTTACCTTAAAACCCTCTTCATGAATTTTGATTATTATTAACAAAATAAACTACTTATCTGCTTCTAAAAAATAAACATCTTAATTCATTAGAATTAAGCAGTTATAATAATCTATTTGGGGCATTAAGTCAATAAATCTTGTGAAGATATTCACATAAAAAACACAAACATCACATTATATTAAAATATTGCAATTCCCTCATACTTTTACCGTGATTCGATTGTAAAAAAGTGTCTTTTTTGTTAATATGCAACGATTTCAAAAAATCGATAAATGTAACCATTAATTACAGAAATACGCAGGAGTAAAAAAAATGAATTATGCTGGATTGGAAGCATCAGCAAAAACTATTCGATGTTTAGCAATTGATGCTATAGAAAAAGCGAAATCTGGTCATCCGGGTTTACCTTTAGGATGTGCAGATATAGGTGCTTATCTTTGGGGCGAAGTAATGCATCATAATCCGGAGGAATTAAGTTGGTTAAATCGTGACCGCTTTGTTCTTTCTGCAGGACACGGTTCTATGCTATTGTATTCTTTGATGCATCTTGCCGGATACGGCGTAACTTTAGATGATATAAAATCTTTCAGACAATTTAAATCTAACACTCCGGGACACCCTGAATACGGTTGGACTCCGGGTGTAGAAACTTCTACAGGTCCGTTGGGACAAGGTCTCGGAAATGCCGTTGGTATGGCATTAGCCGGTAAACGTCATTCTGCAAAATATAATAAGGAAGGTTTTCCTGTTATGACAAGCAGAATTTTCTGTTTAGTCGGTGACGGTGATTTAATGGAAGGATTAAGCTATGAAGTTTGTTCTCTTGCCGGACATTTAAAATTAAACAATTTAATCCTTATTTATGACAGCAATAAAATTTCCATTGAAGGAAGTACAGATATTTGTTTTACAGAAAACATTCGCGGTCGTTTTGAATCTCAAAACTGGGCTGTAATCGAAAGTGAAGCACACGATTTTGATTCATTAAAAAATGCTTTTGATAAAGCAGAAACAACTCGTTTGGAAGAAAACAAACCGGTTATTATCGTAATGAACACTACAATCGGAAAAGGTGCACCTCAAAAGCAAGGAACTAACAAATGTCACGGAGCACCTTTGGGTAGCGAAGAAGCCGCAGCTGCAAAAGAAGCAATGGGAGTAACAGGAGATTTCTATGTTGATCCGGATGCTGTAGCATATTTTGATGAACGCAGAAAAGTTTGGAAAGCCGAACATGAAGAGTGGAAAAAATTATTTACTGCTTGGGGAAAAGCATATCCGGAATTGAAAGAAGATTGGGAAAAAACTTTCCGCCGTCAAGTTCCGGACAGCTGTTTTAAAAACTTACCTAATTTTGAAGTTGGCAGTTCTGAAGCTACAAGAAATGCAGCTAACACTGTATTAAATGCAATTCTTAAAGATGTTGATTATGTTGTTTCCGGAAGTGCCGACCTCGGAAGCTCAACTATGACAATGATTAAAGATAATTCTGTAATAAGCAGTGATAATTATCTCGGATATAACGTTCAATACGGTATCAGAGAGCATGCAATGGGTACAATGATAAACGGTATGTACTTATTCGGCGGAGTTTTACCGATTTGCGGAACATTCTTAGCATTTTCAACATACATGACACCATCTATTCGTATGGCAGCATTAATGCGTATTCCGTCAATTTTCTTATTCTCTCACGATTCAATATTTGTAGGAGAAGACGGTCCTACACACCATCCGGTAGAACATCTTACAAATTTACGTTTAATGCCTAATGTAAATGTTATGCGTCCTGCCGACCCTGAAGAAACTAAAATTGCATGGGAAATTGCATTAAAATCAAAAACTTCTCCTAGCGTAATCATTACTACTCGTCAAAAAGTTCCTGTAATCGATTACAGTAAATATGAAAGTTGCAAAAATGCAGAACACGGAGCTTACATAATCAAAAAAGAAAAGCATAAAAATATTGATTTGATTATCATGGCTACAGGTTCAGAAGTTTTCCCTAGCTTGCAAGTTGCTGAACTTTTGGAAAAAGAAGGTTATTCCGTACGTGTTGTAAACTTCTTCTCTTCAATGTTGTTTGAAAGACAATCTGAAGAATACAAAGAAAGTGTTTTGCCTTCTGCAATTAAGAAAAGACTTATGGTTGAAGCCGGAATGTCTACTTATTGGTACAAATATATCGGTTCAGACGGAGACCACGTTTCTGTAGACCGATTCGGAATCTCTGCTAAAGCTGAAGATTTGGCAAAAGTTTTCGGTATTAATAAGGAAAACATTTTCCAAAAGGCAAAAGACCTTATAAAAGCATAAAAGCTAGAATATATAATATAGAAAAGTTGGGGCTGTTCAAAAGATTTTTCTAATATGATAGAATCTTTTGACAGCCCTACTTTTTACCGAGAAAGTCATTGGAATTTGTATTTTAAGGAGTGGATGTATGAATATAAAAAAACTTTTTATTCCTCTTTTTGTATCACTTGCTATCGGTTGTTATCACAACCCGTTTTTAGCTGATACTTATGAAGAAAAAACTCCGCCAGTTATAGTACAAGAAAAAAAAGCTTCATATAAAATTGCTTATTACCAACAAACCAAAGATTTAAAAGGTTACGAACTCAAAGACAAAGAAACATCGGAAAACTTTGTAGGTACAACTATAAATGCAACCGCAAAAGCTTTTACAGGTTTCACTTTTGACCAAGCAAACTCTGAAAATGTGACAAGCGGAATCGTAGCAGAAGACGGAACTCTCGTTTTAAAACTCTACTACAACCGCAATAAATACACTATCACATTTGACAAAAACAGCGAAACTGCAACCGGAGAAATGACGGCTCAAACTTTTTATTACGACGTAGATAAAGATTTACTTCTAAAAGAATGCAGTTTTACAGATGAATATCACGCTTTTATCGGCTGGGCTAAAACAGCCGAAGCCACAAAAGCGGATTTTGAAAATAAAGCAACTTTAAGTTTAGATTTATCGACAAAAAGTTCTGAAATAACGCTTTACGCCGTATGGGGAACCGCTCCCGCAGCAAAAATTACAAGTCTAAACTGTAAAATAACCGGAAATGAAGAACATCTGGAAAATAAAAGTACAATTTCAACATCTCGAAGCATTACCGTCTCCTTCTCCGCTGAAAATGCAGCTAAAACATCTTATTCACTGGGAAATGAGACAAAAGAAGCTGAAAATACAAACGAAGAAAGTTTAGATTTTCCGGACTTAACAGACGGAGATTACACCTTTAAAGTCTGGGCTGAAAATATCGACGGCGTAAAAAGTGAAGAAAAAACTTTTTCATGGACTATGGCATGTTCTCCCAAATTAAAAATAGAAGGCATACCTGATTCTATTATAAAAATAGACACAGAAGTTAATATTAATGTTTCCGGTGATAATTTAGAATCATGCTTTTATTCATTGGATGACGGCGACTCTACGACCGACATCCATTTAACCGATAAAGCCGGAGCATTTACAATAAATACCTATGCTACCGGAGATTTTACGCTGACCGTAACCGGAAAAAATATACTTGACGAAACTACTGAAGAGACTTTTAATTGGACAGTCGTAGAAACTCCGGTTGCTAAGCTTTCGGAAGTTCCTAAAGTAATTGAATCAGATGCAATTTTCGACATTACTGTAAGTGAATGTAATTATTATAAATATTGTCTTAATTCTGAAGAATGGAGTGATGTTTTAAAATCAACAGAACCAATTAAAATAAAAAATCTTGCTGCCGGAGAATCTTACACTTTAGAAGTTATCGGCGGAAAAAATGAAATATACGAAGAAAACAATTTTGATTGGCAATCTACAGAAAATCCAACTACAATAACATGGCAAACTCCGGGAATAAGTTTAGGAGACGTTTTAAGTACAACATATAAAGTAACAGACGACAAAGGTATAGACGGAAAAAATATTTACGCTCACTCTGATGATAATTTCGTTTATTTTGGTTATTTGGATCAAAAAGCGACACAAGAATTCTGTTACAGTAATTTAACCAAAATTACTGCATTATGTATCGCTATATGGTCTGATGCAAATAACACTCCAAGTATATACAAACTCGATGGAATAGATCAGGCAGGAAATGAAAATCAACCTACATTGACAATAAACAGTCAAGCATTAACACATTTTGCAAGAATAGTATTTGATTCTGAAACTTCAGGCATACCCGCTTTTTACAAAATCAATAATAATAATAAATGGATAGAAACAGATTCTTCATATATTAATTTTAAAGTAATGGAAGGCGGACAATGTGTAATAGCAATTCCTCGTTCAGCTCTTAATAATCCTAAATCTAAAGTAAAATACGTTATATATATGAGAGATTATAAATCTGGTAAAATTTATGCTGCATACCCTACGGTAAGCAATTCTGACAATAATTATTTCATAAATAACGCAACTACTTTATTATTAAATAACTAAACGTTACAAAGCACAATGTGAAAATATTTTCCGTTGTGCTTTTTTTATTTTCCACCACAATCAGATGTGTAAAATCATGAGTCAAGCATTTTTTATAACTTTACATTAAATCACTTTTATTCTATAAAAAAACTTTAATTTTGACATAACATCATGTCACAAAAAAGTAGCTAAAGGATTATAAAACATGAAAACATTAGGAGTTTGTGTCGGAGCTTCTACGGTTTCGGCTGTAGTGTTGGAATTTACCGACAATAATCAAGTTAATGAAATAAGCAGAAAAAAAGTCTTTCATGACGGTGATTCTCAAAAAGGATTACAAGATATTTTAAAAGACATTGATATTTCATCAATAGACAGAATTGCAGTTACCGGTCGAAAGTTTAAAAACTTTGTTAATCTTACTACGATTACGGAACCGGAAGCTGTCGAATACGCTACAAAATTGTTAATTAAAGATAATTCAAATTATGAGGCGTTGGTAAGTGCCGGCGGTGAAACAATTCTTGTTTACCAAATAGGAAAAGACGGAAAAATTAAAAACGTTTTTACCGGAAATAAATGTGCTTCCGGAACAGGTGCATTCTTTTTGCAACAGCTCGGTCGTATGGCACTCTCAATCGACAATGTCATAAATAAAGAATTTAATGCAAAAAATGCTTATAATATTTCCGGACGTTGTTCCGTATTCTGTAAATCTGACTGTACACACGCACTTAACAAAGGTATAGAAAAAACTCACGTCGTTGACGGTTTATGTCAGATGATGGCTGCAAAAATCACAGAATTATTGACATCGCTCGAACGCAAAAATATCATTTTGACCGGAGGAATTTCTAAAGTTCGCCCTATCGTTGAATGTGTACGCCAAAATGTCGATGATTTATACATTCCAGATGCCAGTGACTGTTTTGAAGCATACGGTGCGGCAGTTTGGGCTTCTGAACATGAAACTCAACCTTTCCCTGCCGAAAATGCACTCTTCAAAAAAGACGTTTCATCTTTCGATTTTTTAAGACCTTTGACTGAAGCCGAACACCTTGTAGAGTTTAAAGAACCGCAAAGAGGAACGGCAAAAGACGGTGATGTTTGTATTCTCGGTGTAGATATCGGTTCTACTACTACAAAAGCTGTTTTAATGAGAAAATCCGATGACGCAATTTTAGCTGATTGTTACTTGCGAACAAACGGTGACCCTATCGGAGCGGCAAAAGAATGTTATCGTGCCATAGAAAAACAGCTTAACGGAACCAAAGTAAAAATAATCGGAATGGGAACTACCGGGTCAGGTCGTCATATTGTCGGTATTCACGCAATGACTCAAGCTATTTATAATGAAATAATTTGTCATGCGACTGCCAGTGTTTACTTTGACCCGGAAGTTGATACGATTTTCGAAATCGGCGGACAAGACGCAAAATATACTTATGTCACTCAAGGTATTCCGTCCGATTATGCAATGAACGAAGCTTGTTCTGCCGGAACCGGAAGTTTCCTTGAAGAGGCAGCAAAAGAAGCATTAAATATTGATATTCCGCAAATTGTAGGAATGGCGTTTGCATCTACACAGCCGCCGAACTTTAACGACCAGTGTTCTGCATTTATATCTTCAGATATCGCTACTGCATTGCAGGAAGGTATCAACAAAAACGACATTGTAGCCGGACTTGTTTACTCTATTTGTCTAAACTACAACAACCGTGTACGCGGAGCCCGTCCTTACGGAAAGAAAATTTTTATGCAAGGCGGTGTTTGTCGTGACAAAGCTGTCCCTACTGCGATGGCTTCACTGCTCAATACAAAAATTATCGTACCGCCGGATCCGGGTCTGATGGGTGCATTCGGTTGTGCTTACGAAGTTAAAAAACGTCTTGAAAAGAACTTCTTGGAAGAAAAAGAGTTTGACCTTAAAACATTATATACACGTGAAATCAAATATTTACCGTCATTCACTTGTGCCGGCGGAAAAGAAAAATGCGACAGAAAATGCCAAATCAACATGATGGAACTTGAAGGGGAAAAAATCCCGTTCGGCGGAGCATGTAACAAATATTACAATATGCGTTTGAATGTAGAATACGATGCTCAAGAACTTGACTTGGCTGCCGTACGTGAAAAAATGCTGTTTGAAGAATTTGCAAAACCGTGCGGACTTGCAAATGAAAATTCTAAGGTTATCGGTATCAACAGAACATTCCTTACAAATATGCTCTATCCTTTGTATTTCAACTTCTGGGACCAACTCGGATACAAAGTCATTCTTTCCGATTCCGTAACTCTCGAAGGTCGTGAAAAACGCAAAGCAGCGTTCTGTTATCCTGCGGAAATCGCCCACGGTGCGTTTGACGATTTGTTAAAACGTAAACCGGACTATATTTTTATGCCGCATATCATGCACATTCCGGTACACGGAAATGCTGAAAATAATAAAGCATGTGTTTTTGTACAAGGTGAACCGTATTATTTAAAAGAAGCATTCAAGGATGTTGAGATTCCACCTATGCTTATTCCGATTGTGGATTTCCAAGGTCACGTACAGTCTACATGTGACGAGTTTGTAAAAGTCGCCGAATCTATCGGTGTAAATCACAAAGCAGCCGTAGATGCATTTAAATTTGCAGAAGAACAAATGAACGCATATTTTGCAAAAGCACGCAAACTCGGTCAGGAAGCAATCGACGATTTGAAGAAAAATCCGGATGACTTTGCGATTGTACTTCAAGGTCGTTGGTATAATGCCTTGGCTCGTGAAGCAAACATGGGAATCCCTCATAAAATCGCATCTCGCGGAATCAAAGTTATTCCTTACGATTTTATTCCGTTTGAAACACAAGATTTAGGTCTGCATATGCATTGGGGAATCGGTAAGATTGCACTCCAAGTCGCAAAATATGTAAAAGCAAATCCGCAATTATTCTCTACTTACGTTACTAATTTCAGTTGCGGTCCGGATTCATTTATCGTTCCTTATTTCCGTGATGAAATGGGTAAAAAACCGTCATTGACATTGGAACTTGACAGTCATACCGCAGATGTCGGACTTGATACCAGAATCGAAGCTGCTCTTGATATTATTCGCTATTATCGCCAGCTCGAAGCTACCGGTGCCGTAAAGGATGACGAAAAATTCCAAGCTGCGGAAATCGTTCAAAAAGGAACAAAAGTTTGGCTAAAAGATTCAAAAGGTAAACTTTGGGATATTAAAGATCCTAATGTTACATTCCTATTCCCGATTATGGGACGTTACTTGACAGAGGGCGGCGTGAATGCCTTGCGTAAAGACGGCTATCATGCGGATATGGTAGACTATCCGGACGTAGAGTCCCTCGGTATCGGAAAAGCAAATTCCGGCTGTAAAGAATGTTTGCCGTATATAGTGCTTGCCGGTTCATTGATGAAATACATCAAAACACGTCGCCGCCCGGGTGAAAAAGTTGCTTTTTTTATCGTAGGTGACCCGGCTCCGTGTCGTGTAGAACAGTATCAGGTCGGTTTTAAAAAGCTACTCGAAAAAAATCATATCGAAGATGTTGCCATATTGACATTGCAATCAGACAAAGGATTTGCAGGAATGGGACTGTTGCCGTTATTAAATGTATGGAAAGCATTCATTGTAGGTGACGTATTCGAACAGCTTCATTCTGCCGTGATGACATTGTCAAAAGACAGAACAAAAGGTTTGGAAGTATTTGAAGCTGAATGGGCTAAGATTTTAAAATCATTATCCGGTGAAAGTAAAATTCCACTTATGAAACAATTAAAATCTACAGCTAAGGAATTGGATAAAATTGAACTTACAAAAACTATTCATGAAGCAAATCGTGTAACAATTACCGGAGAAATGTACGTTCGTAATGAGCAGTTCAGTCGTCAAAATATTGAAAACACTTTGGCAGACATGGGATTTGTGGCTAAAATCACACCGTTGATTGAATGGTTGTACTATGTAGATTATACGCAGATGAAAAACTACGGTAACGTGAAGTTTACTTTGTGGGAAAGAATTTTCTTCTTTATGAAACGAAAAGTCCAGCACGGTATCGAAAAAGACATCAAAAAGATTTTTGCAAAATCTTCGTTGTACGAATATGACCCTATCGATATTGCCGAAACAATGGAAACAGCAAATCCGCTTGTTCATCCGAAACTTATCGGAGATATCGGGCTGACTATCGCCGGCGGGCTTAAAGAATGTTTGCAAGAATCATGCGGAATCATCTCGTTAGGACCGTTCGCTTGTTTGCAAACAAGAATGGCAGAGGCGATTTTGAAAAATAACATGACTGTTGCCGGAAAACGTGCCGTGACAAACAGAAGTGTGTTCGGAGATGAATTGAAAGATTTGCCGGGCGATATGCCGTTACCTTATTTGGCAATTGAGTCCGATGGAAACCCTTATCCGCAAATCATCAGAGCACAGCTTGAAGTATTCGGCTTGCAGGCAAAACGTGTCGGTGAAATGATGCAAAAAGCCAAAGCTAAAAATAAAAAATAAGTAAAAAAGCGGAGTTTATTCTCCGCTTTTTTTATTTTATAAGCAAACAATAAAAAATTTAGGAGTAAAAAATGGCTGTAATTGAATTAAATGAAGCAAACTTTGAAAATGAAGTAGAAAAAAATAACGGTTTGGTGTTGGTTGATTTCTGGGCATCGTGGTGCGGACCATGCAGAATGTTATCCCCGATTGTAGATGAAATAGCAGAAGAATGCGAAAATGTAAAAGTCTGCAAAGTAAATGTAGATGACGAACAGGCTCTTGCTGCAAGATTTGCTGTTATGAGTATTCCGACATTGATACTTTTTAAAAACGGAAACATCATAAACAAAGTAATCGGTGTACAACCTAAAACTGCACTTTTAGAAATGATTGAAAACGCAAATAAATAAATAATTCTTGCGTAATATATGCGTCATAATGACAAGAAAATTTCTTCTTGTCATTTTTTTTGCCATTTCGGTATAGGTGCCGGACGTCTATGCGAAAACAGAATATAGGTCTATCCCCTGTTGCAAAAACAAAAAAACGCCGAGAAATCCCGGCGTCTTATATTTTTTATTAATATTATTAATCTAATTTGCAGATTAAAGATTCTCCGTCCATATCAGCCGGTTTTTCCATTCCCATACATTCAATCATTGTAGGAATCAAGTCAGCCAATCTTCCGCCGGTTACTTTTAAGCGGATTTTATCTTTTTGTAATTCCGGACGATTTGAAATAAGAGACAACCATACAAGATTTGTTGTATGAGATGTCATAGGTTTTCCTGTGATGTAATCAACCATCTGTTCTGCATTACCGTGATCAGCAGTTACAAGAACTACCCCGTCATTTGCAAGAGCTGCATCTACTACGGCCCCTACACATTCGTCTACTACAGCACAAGCTTTTACTGCTGCATCATAAACACCGGTGTGTCCTACCATGTCAGGGTTTGCATAATTCAATATCACAACATCGTATTTTCCGCTGTTAATAGCTTCCACTGCTTTGTCTTTTACTTCGTAAGCACTCATTTCCGGTTGCAAATCATATGTTTCAACTTTCGGAGAAGGGACAAGTATTCTTTCTTCTGTTGAGAATTGAACATCTGACTGTCCGTTAAAGAAGAATGTTACATGTGCAAATTTTTCAGTTTCAGCAATACGCAATTGAGTTTTTCCGTTATCTGCAAGATATTGACCGAACAAATTAGTCAATTCAACATTAGGGAATGCAATCTGTACATTAGCTCTTGAAGATGTAGCAACACCGTCATAGTATTCAGTAAAACATACATAATCAAGATTCTTAATATCTTTTGTCTGGAATTCATTAAAACCGTCAAGAACAAAAGCTTTTGTCATTTCACGAGTTCTGTCCAATCGGTAATTGAAGAAAATTACTGCATCATTATCTGATACCGGAGCGAAATCGGGAGTAATACGAGGTTTTATAAACTCATCGTTTTCATCTTTAGCATACGCATCTGCAACAGCCGCATAAATATTATCAAACTTAGGAGCTTCTCCGGTAGTAAGCATATCATAAGCAACTTTTACTCTGTCCCAGTTTGTATCACGGTCCATTGCATAATATCTTCCTACGATAGAACCGATTACACCTACTCCGTATTTTTTAGTAGCTTCGTCCAAAACTTGGATAAAACCTTCTGTACTTCTAGGAGGTGTATCACGACCGTCAGAAAATACATGAATAACAACTTGTTCTTTCTTTAAGCCGATTTTTGCAGCCAATTCCAAAAGAGCTACACAATGTTCATTGTGAGCATGAACTCCCTGGTCTTGTACCAATCCCCAAAGGTGCAAAGTAGAACCTTTTTCTTTTACCTTATTCATCGCATCCAAAAACGGTTTTATCTCAAAAAAGCTACCGTTCAAAATTGTATTAGTAATACGAACCAATGACTGATAAACTACACGACCGGCACCCATGTTAAGATGTCCAACTTCACTTGAACCTTGATTTCCTGAAGGCAATCCTACATTTTCTCCAGACGGAACAATCAAAGCAGTCGGATAATCTTTAACGTATTTGTCATGATTAGGAGTTTCTGCATTATGTACAGCATTGTATCTAAAGTCCGGGTTATATCCCCAGCCATCTCTGATAATAAGAACATAAGGTTTTTTTGACATATTAATCCTCTTTCCATTTAATTATAATTATGTGACTATAAAAAATTATAAAAACGCCGTCAATGAAATGCGATAAAAAAAGGCTTATAATTTTTTTTTAAGATTATTTTAAAAAATTATTTGACAAGCAGAATTCAAATAGTTATAAGGATGACGGCTTTTATGAATTCAGATTAAAAAGACACTCTTTTATTCTGAAAGTGCCTTAAAACTAACTTTTAGCAAGGAAATTCTAATCTTATGTCATTTGAAATTGAAAAAAAATTCAAAGTTCTTAACTATGATTCTGTAACATCTTTACTTGAAAATGAATTCAAAAAAGTTGGTGTTTCTACAAAAGTCGGTTTTTGGTGGACTGAAAGTGATGATTCATGGGGACCTGTACTTTCTGACAGCGTTCATAAAATTTCCAAAAAAAATATTGAAACAATAAACAAATTGGCAGAGTTGAAAATTCCGGAAGAAGATTTTCAATTTATCAGATTGCGTATTTTAAATAACAGCAAATATGTTATTACATTAAAAAATAAAACATTGGTAAACCGTGTTGAACAAAACGTGGAATACGAATACGAATGCGAAGAAGAAACATTCCGTACAGTTGCAAAGTTTCTTTCCGAAGGTTTCTTTATCTTCTATCACAATATAAAAACAACCGTTCTTTTTACTCATAACGATGTAAATATTGAATTATCAAAATTTAATGATTTAAGAAATCCATACCTTGAAATAGAAGTAACAGGTGAAAATAAAGAATCTTTAGAAAAACGATTAGACGAAATATTAAAACTTTTCGCAGATTATCCGATTGTCGAAGAACCTGAAAATTACAATAAATTATCACGTATCGAAAATGCACACTCTTTAGAAAACAAAAAATTGAAAGATTACTCTAAAGAAGCTTTAAAACAACTCCAAGAACAAATTAATTTCATTTAAATATTTGTGCCTTATTGAATCAAAAGTTTTACTTTGCGGGGAGAGAAAGCTTTTGAATTTTTATACATGGGAGGGGGGAAATGATGTCCGAAAGGGCATCATTTTTTTTTATTTTATGCACTGCAATAAAAAAAATCAATTTGTTGCAATTTTTTATTAAGACCGTTCGTATAAAAAGCACATTAAATATACGGGAGTCTTAAATGATAAAAAAAATATTCTTACCTATCTTAGCATTAGCATTTGCAGTTCCATTGACTGCACAACCGATTAACCATGATTTTGAACATCCAGCTCCGAAATTCAACAAACCTTTTCCTAAATTCCCTAAAAAAGACTTAGATTTACGTTTTCTGAATCTTACTGAAGAACAAAATACTAAAATTCGTGAAATCAAAGATGAATACAGAAAAAAATCTGATTTGATAATGTTGGAATTGGAACGTAATAAATTAGATTTCGATGAAGCCATGATAACTGAAAATTATGACTTTAATAAATTAAAAGAACTTATCGAAAACAGAAAAAAACTTGAAAGTGATGTTTTAATCACCTTTCTCGAAAGAGATTTAAAAGTTAAAGATTTACTAACTGAACAACAATGGAAAGTTTTCAAAAAAAGTTTTCCGAAAGACGTAAACTTTTGCAATAAAGAAAATAAATGTTCTAAAGACAAAAGATTTAAAGATAAACACAATAAAAAACCACCGCAACACAATAATCATCAAAAGAGATTTAAAGATTAACTTCTTTTAGATTTCTTTCAGAAACAAAATAACTTCCGATTTGATGTAATTGTGAAATTAAGGATTAGATAAAATTGAAAAATGATAAACTTATTGCTGATTTGCATAAGAAATACAAACATAAGTTATTAGTCTTGGCACACGGGATAGTAAAAGATACCGACTTGGCAGAAGATGTCGTACAAGAAGTATTTGTGAAATTTTCTCGTATTTTAGAAACGTTTGATAAAAAGTGCAGTTATTATACTTACTTGTATAGAATGACAGTTAATCGTTCAATAGACGAATACAGGAAGAAAAAAAGAATATCTTCAAGGACTACACTGCTTCATGAAAATGTAAGTACAAAGTCAAAAGATATTGATTTAATTCTTTCCTTAAAAAAGATTATTAACGAATTAGACGATATTTATCGTATTCCGATAGTACTCGTTGATTATGACGGTATTTCTTACGAAGAAGGTGCGCGAATATTAAACATTTCGTTACCGGCTTTCAGGTCCAGATTAATAAGAGGGCGAGAACTTTTAATGAAGAAAATAAAACTGAAGGAGATTTACTAATGAAGTGCAAAGAAGCCAAAACAAAACTACATCTTTGGATTGATAATCAGTTACACAATGATGAAGAAGTAAAATTATCTGCACATCTATCTTCTTGTAAATCGTGCCGTGATTTCAAAAATGACTTGTTAACATACAAGAAATTAATCCTCGGACAAAATGAGCTTATTCCGTGCAGACTCGATCCTATCAGTATGGATTCTGAAAATGAAAAGAATAAGAAAAAAGTTTTAGAAATGATAAGTTTGGTAGCTGCTGCTTGTTTCGGAATCTTAATCGGTATGTCATTATTTCAAATATCCAATTTTAACAACCGCAAACAAGAAAACGTAATTGCCGAAACGCAGCCTACAGAACAACTGAAACAACAGAATGTAATAAAAGAAACATATTATAATCCTATGTCTTTTATGGTTCATTACGATGATTTCTTTTTTACAAACAACGAAGTGCAAGCTCAAGAATGTTCTAATTTTCCTTCTGAATGAAGTAAAACTTTTGATTAAACATTCAGCCGACAGGTTTTATACCGGTCGGCTTTTTTTGTATCCGTACTAGCTGACAGCAGGGACAGACCTCAATTCCGTTTTGGCATAGAGGTCTGTCCCCTATTTTAATATTTTATAAAAAAAACTGCCCGCATTCCTGCGGACAGTAAAAAAAAAGAAAAAGAAAGTTGACTTTGTAAATAACTATAAAAATACATCTTCAATCAAGTAGATATTGACAGTTTTTTTTTTTTTTTTACAACCTCTTTAAATAAATATAAAAGGAGGCCACAAATGGCAAAAACTTCAGTTTCACAGCCGGGAAATCCATACCACTCAACCGGTGGAAACTTCCCATCAAAAACCGGGAATCCCAGCGGCGGTAGTCGCGGAAACAATCCTCCGCAAAAATAGTATTTAAAACTTTTGTTTTGGTAGCTGTCTTTTACCAAGACAGTCCTTTTTCCTGCCTCACAACAAACAGGCAAAAAAAATCTGGAAGTTAAGAAAAAATATTAAGAAAACAAGGAAGAGAAAATATGAAACTCAAAAATCTAATAAAAAACATAAGTCTAGTTTTTATATTTTTAGCAATGATACTCAGCTGTCAAAATTACACCGAAATAGAAAATTCAGACATGTATTACTATTGGGTAGAACATTATCTACAAAATGCAAATGATGATGAGTATACACGGGTAGATATCGAGAAAGAATCTGTACTAGGATACGAATCAGAAGTCAAATACACATCTACAACAGGAAATTACTACAAAGGATTTATAGTACAACCAATAACACCAATGGAAATAGCCAACGATGGAAGTACAGTAGTAAAAATCTATTATGACAGAAGAATAATCACATTAAAATTAGACCTTGACGGCGGAGAGGGAACAACAGAAATCAGAGGTAGATATGGAGCAACAGTTACAGCTCCGACAGCTCCCACAAAAGCGGGTTATATATTCGCCGGCTGGAGTAACTCCTGGAGTAATGAATTACCATCAACTTTTCCGTCACAAGGTGAAACTTATACTGCACAATGGGTAAAACTTTACACAATTACATACGACCTGGCCGGCGGAAGTTGGGAAAACGGATTTACTCCGACAGAAGTATGTAAAGAAAATACGGAAATAATTTTGCCGACATTTGTGAATACAAAAAAAGAAAACTATATATTCGCCGGTTGGTATGATGAAAACGGAGACAGAATAAAACCGATACCGAGTGATACAGCAGAAAATATTACAATAACAGCCAAATGGGCAAAAACACCGCCGGAAGGTTTTGCTTTTGTACAAGGTGCGACTATAGACAAAAAAATAATACCAAACTTGTATGTTTGTGATCACGAAGTCACACAGGCTGAATATGAAGAATATTGCAGTTATACTTATACGGACGATGCTAATAGGACTCCAAGCAGTCGTTACGGTGTCGGAGACAATTATCCGGCATATAATGTAAGCTGGTTTGATACACTTGTATATTGCAACAAACGCAGTATAGCCGAAGGTCTTACTCCGTGCTATACAATAAATAGCAGTACAGACCCGGCAGACTGGGGAGACATTCCTTATTCAGACAGACATGAAAACTCGACTAGCTGGAAAGCAGTGGCTTGCGACTTTACGGCAAACGGCTATCGATTACCGACATACGATGAATGGCCATATGCTGCTAGTGGCGGTAACGAACTATTCGGTACTCAATATACTTACGCCGGAAGTGATATAATAGACGAAGTTGCTTGGTATCAAGATAATTCCGGTAGTAAAGCTCATGAAGTCAAAGGAAAGAAACCTAACGATTTTGGCTTGTACGACATGAGCGGTAATGTGTGGGAATGGTGTTGGTGGAATCTCAGCACCAGTAGTAATGGTATGAACTTTGGCGGTAGCTGGGACTGCTCGGCGGAGTACTGTACCGTGTCTCGCTTCGACTACCAATTCACCAACGCCTATTTTCGTTATTACAATACCATCGGTTTCCGTGTGGTACGCACGGCAATAGTAGAGTAACGGTGAGCATGGAACATGCGAACGAAATGTTTACGCCGTAAACATCGAGGAAACTAACGGTGAGTTCCGTAAGGAACGAACGAAGTATTTCCGCTGGGAAATACTTCGTTCGAGCTAGCTAAAACACATCGTTCCATTTAGCTGGAACACATTTATTCCATTTAGCTGGAACACATTTATTCCATTTAGCTGGAACACATCGTTCCATTTAGCTGGAACACATCGTTCGAGCTAGCTAAAACATATCGTTCGAGCTAGCTAAAACACATCGTTCGAGCTAGCTAAAACATATCGTTCGGGCTAGCTAAAACACACCGTTCGGGCTAGCTAAAACATATCGTTCGAGCTATGGTGAGGGTACTTTGTACATGAACAAAACGGTGAGTACGTGAAACGTACGAATGAAATGTTTTTATCAAGAAAACATCAAGTGAATGCGTTTTATCGCATATTCTATGCTCTCCATTGCTCCCGAACCGTTCAACACGGTAATTCCATTTCATCATTCATTTTTACAAAACCATATTTTGTATACAGAGGTTTGCCCATTTGCGTCGCTTCCAGCGAAATCACAGTTATTCCTTTGACTTTTGCTTCGGTTACCAGTAAATCCAATATTTTAAAAGCGATTCCCTGTCTTCTGTAAGACGGTTTTGTATACATATTCATAATATAAGCTTTCTTTCCCGTAGGATTATGAAACGTCGGCATTACTTGAAAATAACTGACAGCCCCGGCACCGACAAAAGTTTCTCCGTCAAAAACCAAATAAGCAGAGTGAGAATCATCCTTTAACGCATTTTTATAATACTCTAGCGTTTGTTTTTTTACTTCACGCATATCGACATCATCACTTAATTTATTTGCGGCACGCAAAACTTCAATTCTGGTTTCCGTCAATATTTCTAAATCTGCAATCGTCGCTTTTTTATAATTTAACGCCATAACTTATTTGTCCTTATAAAAGATAGTTTTGAAATCCGTAATGACACTATGATTTATATTTGTATCGCATATCGGTATACCGTTGTTCTTTTTCTGCAAATCCAATTTTGACATAAAGCGGATAGCCTTTTTTGGTAGCACTTAAATCTATTCTGTCCAATCCGATTTTTTTACCATAATCAAGTAAGTTCTTCATAAGTGCAGTACACAATCCTCTTCTTCTGTATGCCGGTTCGGTATATACATTTAAAGCCTCTCCATACAAACCATTTAATGCCGCTAAGCTGGCCGGCATTTCAATAATATGCAAATAAACAACCGCAACTATTCTACCGCCGTCTCTTGCCGTAAAAGCAATTAATTCATTGCCCAATTTTCTGTTAAAATAATCTGCCAATTGTTTCTGCATACATTCTTTTTCGCTGTCACTTACTTTTCCGAAATCATCAATCATATATGCAATTCTGAGTTTTATTAAATCCTCAATGTCTTCTTTAGTTGCTTCTGTGAATACTATATCCATTATTTTCCTCTGTTTATAAGCTTACCAATATTACCGCAATTTTAAATTTTGCTTTTATAAAATATCGACTTTAAACTTTCCCCTGCTCCATAACCACATCGGAGTATGAATATCTATAGGTTTAAAATCTGTTCCTTCTAAAATATTTTCCCATCTTTGGGCAAGTACTGTTTGAATATTTGTTGATTGTACTTCTTCCGGCGTAACGACTCCCAGTTTTTGACTTGCCTGTACGACATGCGTATCCGGTGCTACCGTGATATTTTCCCGGTCAACAAACTTTATATCCGTGTATTGCTCCAGTACATACAACCAATAATTGCAGATTTTATTTCCTCCCAAGTAAGGAAAGTCCTTTTTATTTTTATGAATATATTCTTTTATATTTTTGACTGAATAATCATTGATAATAAATAAATTACGTATATCGCCGTTCAGTTTTTGCTCTATTGTCTCACATATTTTTTTCCATATCAAAGGCTGTTTGTTCGGTTGTAATGCGACCTTATATTCGACCAGATATTTTTTTAGAATCTCCTGCGGTATTATACAAACCTGTTTGCTGTCAAAAACTTGTCTTGCTTCTTTATCCGCATACATTTTGTTTGCACATTCCCACAATACATAGGAATTTCTTTGATAATTCAATGCCATAGGCAATGTAAAGTACATATAATTTTCTACGGAATATTTTTCCAGCCCCGGATTTTCATCTTCCGGCATTTTCTCGCCGCCTAAAATCCCCATTTTATACGCACAAACAAGTTTAGTTACTTTTGCTAAAATCTCGTCTTTATTGTCCATTCTTTACTCTTATCTACGATTTACATCAATTCGCTTATCATACATCTGCTATCTTGTAAGTACAATAAAAAAAGACGTTCCATTACAGAAACGTCTTAACTTACATTTATTTATTACATAATTGAATCGGCTCTTTCTTTACAAAATTAGTTTCCATTGTCCACGTTATTGCTTCACAATTTTTCATTCTGAAAATCTGCAATAAACTATCTATTCCCTTTTCTTTCCATGCCTGCAAAAACTTTCTGGACGGATGATTAAAAATTTCCTCTTTCAGCTCATCATCTGTAACATTTTCCAAAACTCCCGTTACTCTTACCTGCGTTCCGTTACCGGAAAAACACATTTCAACTTTCGGATTGTTCATTATCTGAGTGTATACATCTTTCGTTGATGCCGTATGGAATATCAAACCGTTCTCGTCGGCACGAAACAGTAACATTCCGCGAACTCTCGGCTGGTCGCCCTCTACTGTTGCAAGATGAAAAACCGGATTTGCATTCATTAATGCGTATATTTCTTTCTCATTCATATATAACCACCTATAATTTTTTTCTGATTATACAGAAAACACGACTTGAATGTCTTTTGAAATACACCCAAATATTTGCGATATAATGCTAATTTGCATATTTTTCTCTGTATTCTGACGGCGTTATTCCTACATTTTTTTGAAAACATGCTGAAAAATAAGCTCCGTTTCCGAATCCGCACCTGATAGCAATATCCGTTAATTGATTATTTTTCCTTTTTAACATAAGTTTCGCCATCTTGATTCTGACTTCTATCAGATACTCTATCGGTGTAATTCCGATTTCATTTTTAAATTTTCTGTTAAACGTTGTCTTTGACATATATCCAAGCTTAGCCAACTTATCTACCGTAATATGTTCCATGTAATGTTGCTCTATATAATGTTGAGCTCTGGCCAAAGAATATTCTGATGAAACAGCACGCATATCCAGTGTCTCGCCGAAAATACTTCTTATTAACCAATGAGTTATTATCTCCGTTTGTGCCGCTAATGTAATATCCGAATTCATCATCGATTTACTGTATTCAAATACAAATGTATTTAACGCCTTTAAAATATCAGAACAAAACTCAAACGTTTTTTCCATAAAAATCGGTACTGTCATCTGATACAATTTAAAGCGACTTTCAAAATATTCTTTATCTATGAATATAGAATATGAATGCATAGTTTGATTCGGGACATGTTCCACGCCGGGCGATGTTATCTGTGCATTGTAGTGCCTTTTATCTGTTCCTCTGCTAAAATCTATGATTATTTCATAAGACGGATGATTATGTTTACCGGATTGATTTTCATTATCCTGATGAATAGGAATAAACACGCCGAATTTATCCAATACATAACAATCATAAATCGCTGTATTAAAAGTCAAAGTTTCCCCTGTTAAATTATCAATCAAAATATCTTTATTCATATTAGTCGCCTTTTTCAGATTTTAATTTTTAACGCTCAATTCCCCGCCGATGACAATCGCTTTAGAATTTGTTCCGTGTCCAATATTCAGAGTAACGGCTATCGGTAAATCCTTTGCAACAATTTTTTTTACAAGTGTTTCTATCGTCGGCGTACATTTTTCATTTTCCATTTCCGTAAACGTCCCCAATATAATTCCGGCAATCTTATCAAAAGCTCCCAGTTGCTTTAATTGACATAAATACGTTTCCATTTTTGCAACGGTTCCGCTTAAACTCTCCAAAAGCAACAGCTTGTCCGCAAAATCCGGCATATATTCCGTTCCTGCCAATTTCAGCAAACATCTGATATTTCCTCCGATAACAACGCCGTGCATTTCATTTCCTTGAATAAACTTATAATTTAACCGGAACAAATTATTTCCTTTATTGATAACCGTATCTTTAAAATCTGCCGTTTGTTGTTCCTTAGAGTCGTATATCAGATTTCTGATTTGATACAACACCGAAGCTTTTCCCGTCTTTTTATAAACTGCATTAATAACGGTTGTTAAATCGCTGTATCCCCAAAACATTTTTGAACTGTTTTTTATTATTTCATAATCAAGATAAGGAAGTATGCCGTTGGCAATATCACCGCCGGAAATATCAAATATGCCTTTTATCTTTTCATCTTTATAAAATTGCATTAGAGCATTTGCTCGTTCCTCAGCTGTCCCGCCGAAAATATTTTCTTTTTCATATATATAATCGCTGAATATCGGCTCCAGTCCTATAGTTCTCAAAGTGTCTTCTAATCTACCTATTTTTTCCTTATACGATTTCTTTTGTCCGTTTGAACAACAAAGGATTCCTATTTTGTCACCAACTTTAAGCATTTTTATAATACCTCCCGGTTTCCTAATGAAGAAATCCGGTTAAATACAACTATTCATCGATTCCTATCATTCTCTTGTATACTCCGGAACTTTTTTCTTCTATCAAAACTGCACCAACACATTTCTCATAAAAATTTACGGCTGTCGCCGCCGGCCACCCGATAATTGCATAAGCATAGCCCATCTCTTCCATTGATTTTAAAGATTTTAAAAGCAGTGCTTTACCGATTCCTTTTTTTCTGTGGCTTTCAAGAACTGCCGTCGGTCCAAAAAAGTTCTTCGCAGTTGCTTCATAACATGCAAAACCTATTATCTGCTTATCTTTTGTTGCGACATAACAAGTTACGGGATTATTTGAAAATGCGGCAATTATTTCTCCCGAATAATCTTCTTTTACACAAGTTTTTGCAAATTCAATCACCTTGTTTCTATCAGGAGCTAAAGCCTTTTTTATTCTGATTCCGTCTTTTAACAACTGTTCTTCCAATGAATATGGATTAGGAACGTTGTATAATTTTACTAACATATCTGCCATAAACTCATCACCTTACTTTTGACAAAATATTCTCAACTAACTCTTAATTTGTTCTCTATACATTAAAATTTGATTCACAATCTCAGCCTTATCAACCTTAGCAAAATCTGTTGTATCAACTACTATATGCGGACCATTGCCGATATACGCATCCATTCCCCTGCTGATAATCGCCTCCTCATAGCTTTCATACGATATCGGTTGAATAAATCTGCACGGTTCCTTTTCCGGATAACAATCATTCACTACATGGCCTCTGTGTCTGTCCGCACAATTATTTCTGTTAACAAAACGTTCATAAACAGTGCGGTAATCCCCGGTTAATGTAACGGTTATCGTCTTATACGAATACTTTTGCAAAATCTTATTCAGCCCGTCTCTTGAGGTATTTTCAAAATTATTTTCTAATATAAACGGTAAGTTATGGCTCATTAATTGTTCTGCGACATAATACATTATATCAGCACCGGCAACTCCGAGTTTTACTTTTTCTGCTCTGGAATTAAAACCGACTTCATCAAACAGCAATTCTTTAATACTGTCTTTTGAAATCATGGGAATATCAAGTTTTTCTGATAATAACTTCGCAATTGTACTTTTTCCGGCAGCAGGAATTCCTGTCACTAATATACAATACATATTTAAATCTCCTTGTTATACTGGACTGAATAATTTCAAAAATCGCTTATATTTTATTACAAAATTCTACAATCTCTGCTTTTCTTGCCTCTACGGCCTCTTTGTATTCTACCGAACACAATCCGAGTTTTCCGCAAGATTCAATTTCCATATGTCCGTAAAAATGTTCGATACTTCCTATTATTCGTTCACATTCCGGCATGCTCGGTCCGGTTCGCAATGCAATTGAATATCCTTTTTTTCCGCCGGAAAGCTTTGCATGCGGTTCATGTGTATTGCACCACGGCGTACATCTGTCAATAAATGCTTTAAATTGTCCCGGAACATCCGCCCAGTAAGAAGGAGCTACCGATATTATGATATCCGCCCATTCATATTGCTCTATTATTTTGTCTATATCATCATGCAAAATACACTCTGCCGTATTATGACACGACCGGCAACCTTTGCAAAAACTAAAAGCATAATCATCGATACATATTGTATTAACATCATATTTTTCTTTTAAACAGTTTGAAACAATATTCACTATTTCCGCAGTCGCTCCGTTTTTTACCGGACTGCAATTCATAACTAAAGCCTTTTTCATTCTATCTCCATTATTCTGCTGTTTTTACTCGATTATCGATAATACATTTTTAAAACCTAAGGCTATGTCCGTAAAAACGGTTGATAGCACATCATTAATAGTTTTGTTTAAATATTAATACATGTTCTGAAAAAGTATTGGTAATAAAAAAGATTATGTCCATAAATACTATTGCTTTTACAAATAAAAAAGTCTGAGTAAGAAAACTTTACTCAGACTTATAACCATTTTATTCCTTATAAAACAACTTTATAAGTTGTCGTTTGTATCTTGCCACTTAGATTTCTTGTCAAGGTTCATTGCTTCGTTGTAGACTTCCCTAAAAGTACAACCTAAGCAGTACGCTGAAAAAAGTCTGTCCTCGTTTAACTTGATTTCAGCCCAAGTTAAAGTGGGGCAAGACTTAAAAACTTCCATCATAACTTGGTTTTTGTTCATTTTATCTTTAATTGCAATAGCAATTTGTTCGCTCCTATAATTCATTTCTTCATTATGTGCTTTTACGAAGTTCCTATCTTCTTTTGCAAAATCTTTTTGCTCAAGAACTCCAACTTTTCTTAATACAGACTTGTCAAAAACACCTATCGACATTGAATCATTATAGTAATTGGGAAATTTTATGAAATAATCGTTTTCTTTATGTATGGATTCCCAATTTACAAATCCATCATAACCCAATTGTCTTATAGTTTTGATTATGTTTTTTCTATCGATGACTTTATTTTGAAACCAGTCTTTATCCTTAAGGTGTTTTTCTAGTTCTTCCCATTTTTGATTTCCTATGGGTAACCTTTTTCTTAAAAATGCAAGGTCTGTTGGGTTTCTGGGGTTAAAAAGATTCAGGGTTCTGGACAAAGTGTATTGTTCAACGACACCTATGTCCCTCCCTCGCCCTTTTGTGTAAGTCACCGCATAAAGGAAGTTCCTTGTTATGAAGAAGCAATTGTGTTGCGTGTCTGTTTCGTGCGTATGTTTCTTTACCTGTCCGTGGTAATAGATGATTGATTTGTTCGTAAAATTTTGTTCTGTTAAAAGCATAGTAATTTAGTTATAACATAGTATTTTTAACGAAAAAGTAAATATCTTTTAATAAAAAATCACAGCTTTTGAAATAAGTACCCCTAATTATTAAAGGCTATGTTCTGAAAAAGTATTGATAATAAAACATCTAAAGACCCATACATTTAATTAACAATTATTAACCTATCTAGTATGTATTGACAAATTAGAAAGTTTTTAATAGTGCTAATGGTGATGGGGTGCTGGACTGATAGGACCATCTTGAAGCAGGAAAATAATTACTTTATGGATTCAAAGTAGTCTTTTGGAGTTTTATCTCTGTTTTCCGCCCATCTTTGTATACAATAACATCACTTTCGTTTATTTTCTTGATTTATGAAACGGGTCAAAATAATCTCGCAAAAATTCTCCTATAAAATTAAATGCAAGAGTTGTCACCAATAAATAAACTCCCGGGATTATCACCCAAGTATATTTTGTAATATTACTTACCGTTGTCGCATCACGAGAAATCAGCGAACCCCAGCTTACCGCCGGGTCGACAATTCCCAGCCCCAAATATGAAAGTGTCGTTTCGCCCAAGATATAACCGGGGATTCCCAATGTTATACTGATAATCAATATTGATGATAACTGCGGAATTATATGCTTCAATAATATAACAATCGCCGGAACGCCTTCGGCTTGTGCATTTACTACGAAATCTTCACGTTTCATACTGTGTACCATTCCGCGAATCAATCTGGCACTTCCGGGCCAACTTACAAATGCCAAAATTATCGTGATAATCATATACGACTGTCCGGAATCCATTGTTCTGCTCATTAACGAACGAATAAATAAAATCAGATAAAGTCCCGGAATTAATATAAAAAATTCTGAAATCCTCATAATAATCCAGTCTACCGCACCGCCGTAATAACCGCTTATTCCACCTAAAATCACGGCTATCGATAATGAAATAAAAATTGCGATTATTCCTATTGTAAGAGATACTCGTGAACCGTAAACAATGCGACTGAAAATATCACGCCCTAAGCTGTCCGCACCGAAAAGAAACACCGGATAACTTTGGACTTTGCCTGTTTGAGATTCTACATCTGTATAAGGGACATCCGTTCCAAATAAATGAATATTAGCTTTAAATATTCCGAACAGGCGATATTCTTCACCTTTCACAAAGAATTTCACTTTGTAATGTTCGCCGCGAATTCTTGCATACCGATATGTCACTTCATCAAGCAAAGCTCTTTTTTGTACCTGCGGACCGAATCCGTTTTCCACCGAATTCCACACCAACGACGGCGGACAATATGACAGCGAAGGAAACACTGTATCCGGTCGATACGGAGCAATAAATTCTGCGAAAATCATCTGCAAATAAAGAAAAGCAAGCACCGCAACCGAGCAAAGTGCTACCGGTCTATTTTTTAACATTGTCCATAAACGTTTCATTCTCACTTCCTTTATTTCGATGAATATCTGATTCGCGGATCGACAATCGCAAGTAAAATGTCAGAAATCAACATTCCCGCCAGTACAAGAAAACTTATAAACATAATATTAGTCAGTACCAAATTGATATCTTCCTGTAATACGGCTTCATACATCAATTTTCCGATTCCGGGATAACTGAAAACAATTTCTAAAATCAACGATCCGGAAAATAAATCCGCCAATAAATTACTGTTTGATGTTATGTAAGGATTTAATGTATTGCGAAATGCGTGATTGAAAAATATTCTGTGCTCACTGATTCCTCTGGAACGCAAAGCCGTAATATACGGCATATTTAATTGGTCAAGCATTGTCGCACGTATCATTCTGACAGTTCCGCCGATTCCGGCAAGAAACGAAGCTAAAAGCGGTAAACAAATGTGATACAAATAGCTAAACGTAAACTTAACCGGTGCCTCTGTGAACGGGAAATCCGGATAAGCCGTAATCGGGAAAATTCCCGTGGATGCCGCAAAAAGTTGTAATAATATCAATAGTAATATAGAAGGAAATGCATGGAGAAACATCAAAATCCCGCCTGAAACATAGTCAAATCTAGTTCCGGCTTTCGATGAAAAATAAATCCCGATTGCAAATGATATAACCGTAATAAAAATCAAAGATATTACATTTAAAATTAACGAATTTATAAGCCTGTCTTTTACTAAAAAAAGAATCGGAGCACGTGAAATTAAAGAACGCCCCAAATCATGCTTTACTATTACCTGATGAAGCCAATTAAAATACTGCACATAAAACGGCTTATCAAGTCCCAAACGAGCTTTCGCCGCTGCAATTTCCTGTTCATCAAACAAATTAGTGTCTTTTCCCGGTCTGCTTCCTGCTGCTCCGGAGGAATTAAGCAATTCCTGTTTTACATAACTGTCTATGATATCTCCGGGAGTCAATGCCATCAAACCAAACACGGCAAACCCGAGAACAAACAATGTCACCAGCATAGACAAAGTTCGTGTCGTAATAAAAACCGCAAGCGGGTGCTTTTTCCTAAATTGCAAAAAAAAATTAACTGCTTCCATTATATTTTCCTACTTAATTTTTCGGCGATTTTAATTTGCAATTTAGAAAAATTATTATTCTTCCTTTTCCACTACAGAAACTACACTGACAATTTTAGAAGAAAGGAAACCAAACCCGACCAATTGCTTATATAAAGTTCCGAAAATAATTCTGAATACTGCAATAACCGGAATTGCGAATACCATTCCGATAAAACCGAACAATTTACCGCCGGTAATAATCCCCAAAAATACAACAACTCCGGGTAATTCTACCGACTGGCTCAAAATCAAAGGTTTTAATATTTGGTCTAATGCCTGAACTATAATAACAATTAACACAATATTAAATAAATTAGGAGAAATCCCGAAAAGCGAAATATTATCAATCGGGAACAACCTACAAATATACATTATTACACCTAAAACTCCGCCCATAAACGGTCCGACATAAGGAATTGCATTTAACACTCCGACTATAAGTCCGCCGATAAAAGCTGCCCCGAATGTTACTCCGCAAATATACCATCCGGAAAAAGTCAAAAGTCCGATAACAAGACTTTCAATAAGCGTCCCTCGGATATAATTTCCGAACATTCTGTCTATTTCTCGCCATGTAATTACGACCATTTCAAAATATTTATTCGGAACTTTACTCAAGAAAAAGCGTTCAAAATCTCCGCCTTTCCACAAAAGGAAAAAAAGTAATGCACATGAAATAAATATAAATGTTGCCGTATTTGAAACGCCGGTTATAACCTTTCCGATACCGGATGTTATTCCAGTAAATTTAAAACCGCCGAATATTGAAGAATAAAGAGATGTGAAATCTATCTTAGAAATAACATCTCGTCCGTCAATTCCGAATCGTTCCGTCAAAAAAGAACTTGTCGTTGTTTTTGCCTGTTCCAAACCTCGAACAACCTTAGTTTGTATCTCAACAAAATACTCTTTGGAAGGAATCATTGTTTTTATCACAAAGAACAGACTGATTCCTATTCCCACAATAATTGTAAAAACCAATAACACAGCCCAAATTCTCGGAACTTGCTTTCGTTCAAAAAAAGTAACAAGCGGACTGGCCAAATAACTGATTATCACAGCAAGTAACATAGAATTCAACAACGGAAAAAGACAATACACACCCAGAAGTACTATTCCGAAAAAAATAATACAACTCAACAGCTTTATATAATTAATCTCAACGAAAGACCTGCGTCGGTATCCCGGTTCCACACCTAAAGACTTCTTTTCCATAAATCAGCCTCCGTTTCCTAACATTGAATCCTGAAGCACTTCTTCTGCCGTTTTAATCTTTGATGAAGAACTTTGCTGTAAATTATTGATATAACACGCTAATTTTTCATTATTTAACTTAGCAACCAGCAATTCACGACTGTTTTCTTTCAGTTTATAACCTTGCAATCGTATGAAGTTTTTTAAAATCTTGTTGCCGAGACCTTGTTCTTTATCAAAAAAATTAAAAATATCATGACGAAATAAAACAAGAAGTGTTGCCGGCTCAACGCATATCGCATCTGTCGTTCGTACCGCATTGTCTTCAACCAATGACATTTCGCCGAATAAATCGCCTTCTATCGCTTCTGCATACACTTGAGTATTATAATTATTTACCAATTTTGAATTATGCTTTTTAAGATTTAAATGTTCTGCTTTTTTTTCTTCCACAATTGTTTTTTGGATAGAAACTTTTCCTGTTTTTACTATAAATAATGCGGAACTGGGATTTCCTTCATTAAATAAGTATTCATTCTTTTTATACTCTCTTATATGACACAAAGCGTATATCTTCTTAAATTCACGCCTTGTTAAACCATTAAATAATTCCAGATTTTTTAACAGTTCTATAACTTCCTCTTTTGTCGAATCGGCTTTTTTACCGAGCACCTTTTTTTTAATGCTCGCATATATCGGTAAAGTTAAGTAAGATTTTTTTTCTTCTTCAAAATCAATAATCGACTTTAATTCGTTTGATTTATTTTCCGGCTGTATTTCTGTTTTATGTTTAAACATTCTCCGCTCCTAATGCTGACACTTCTTTTTTTAAAATAACAATTTCTTTGTCAAAACAAATAATTTCTAATATTTTTTCTCTTCACAATTTATTTTTGCTTTAAATTGTTCATAAGAAAACACACACCCGCAATAAGGCTGGCGATACAAATCATATTGACGTGACAACTCTATAGAATGTTGATACCCGCCGCGTTTTTTAAAATCAGCCGGCAAAAATGCAACCCCCATTTCTGCCTCTATTTTCTTCCCGATTTCATACAACGCCGTCGCATTTTTATAAGGACTTACGGAAAGTGTCGTCCCAAAAAAATCTGCCTTATTTTCTAACGCTTTTCGTGCCGTTTCACGCAATCGCAATTCATAACAACGATGACAACGTTCCGCCCCTTCCGGCAGATTTTCCAAACCTTGTGCCATATCAAAAAAACATTGAGGTTCATATTCGCCGGCTTGCAACGTAACTTTACCGGGTAATGCAAGTTCATTCAATAAACGTTCCTGTTCGGCAAGGCGTTTCTTATATTCTGCAATTTCCGTAATATTAGGATTATAATAAAAAACCGTAATATCAAAAAAAGATGACAAATAAGTAAGACAATGACTCGAACACGGAGCACAGCAACTGTGCAAAAAAAGTTTGTTCGGTTGTCCCGCTTTAGATATTTCTACAATAAGCTCATCTAATTCTTTTTGATAATCAGGTTTCTTCATTTACAATCCATTTTTTAAATATTTCTCTTCAAATTCATCTGCCGGCATAGGACGTGCAAAATAATAACCTTGAACCATATCACAACCGACTTCTGTAAGAAAATCTACTTGTTCCTGAGTTTCTACACCTTCGGAAACAACTTTCATATGAAGACTTTTTGACAATTCTATAAATTTTGAAATTACCTGATTTCCGCGTTCTTGATTTTCATTTTCAAAAAATGCTTTATCAAGTTTTAATACATCAACTTCTACGTCTTTAAGCATATTCAACGAACTGTAACCGCTTCCGAAGTCATCAATAGAAATCGAAAATCCGCTTTTTCGTAATTTCTGTCCGAAATCCGCCAAAAAAACCATCTTCTCAAACATCGCACTTTCTGTAAGTTCAAATTCCAACAAATTAACCGGGATTTCGTATTTACTTACTACTTCCGAAATTTTTGAAAGAGTTTCCTCTTTTTGCAAATGTTGACGTGAAAGATTAATGGAAATCGGAACAACGTTGTAATTTTTATCTATCCATGTCCGCATTTTTTGACAAACTTGTTCCAGCATATAAAAATCTATTTCCGTTACAAAACCGTTTCTTTCAAAAAGCGGAATAAATGAATCCGGCGGAATCAAACCTTTTCCCGGATGAATCCAACGCACCAATGCTTCCGCTCCGGCAATTGTTCTGGTTTTCAAAGAATATTTAGGCTGCAAATAAAAAACAAAATCTCCGTGATTCAACGCTTCATGCATTTCACTTTCAATTTCTTTTTCACGAAGAATTCTTTCAATCATACGGTCTTGATAAAATGAATAAAAAGTCTGGTGCGGCATATTCTTAATAGATTGACGAGCCAAACTTGCTTTATCTATAAATTGATTTACATGAGATACAATATTTGTACTTTGCGGTTTCTCCCCGATAATAACGGATAGCGATTCCGCATCAATTCTACAGATTCCCATCCGTACAATAATATCATAGCGATAGTCTGATTTATTTTTATAATCTTCAAGCTCACTTTTCATTTCTTTCAAACGCAAAAGCAACTCATCTTCAGTTTGATAATGCATTAAAATGACAAAATAATCACCGTTAAGTCGTGAATAAATTTCATTATCATGCAAAAAGTGTTTTACCGTGTTACTTACATATTCCAACAGTTGATTCCCGACTTTATAACCATAATGTTCATTAAAAACCTTAAATTTATCTACATCAAAATGAATCAACGCATAATTTGTATATTTTCCCTTTATCAAAACTTCACGAAAACTTTGTGTAAAGCTCGAAAAATTTTGATGTCCCGTAATCACGTCATGAAACGCAAGACGACGTAAATTTTGTTTTTCCGAATGGTTTGATAATATCAACAATATCAGAAGTACAATAGAAAGAATCCCGATTATGAATAAGACTTCTTGACCTGTTCTGAGTAAATTCAAAATTCCGTGAGTTGTTGCTTCTTTACGAATCGTAAGTCCTATAAAATATTGCGTATCTTTTAACGGTTGATAAATACAATAAAGCTTACTTTTTTCAAACATTAACGTAAATTTCCCGTTTTGATGTTCGCCGATATTTGTACTTAACTTGTCAAAAACCTCTTTATTTCTGACATCTTCACGTATAAGCATTTCCCTAATTTTAGGGAACGAGCCGTATTTTCTTTCAACTGAAGTCGGAACCATTACATTATTTTTATCCAAAATGAAAAAAACATTCACATCTTTCTCAAAAACCGGAAGAGAAAAAGTTTCACGATACCAATCTGCAGAACATACCGTAAACACAACTCCTTTTAAAAGCCCATTGGCATAATAACAAGGCGAGCTATAAAGAAATAAAGACACATTTTTTAACTCATCCGATAAATATTTAGAATCATTCGGAAGCTTTACCATAAAAATACTGTTCCCGTTTTTCATAAGCTTAGAAAATAAAGCCCTCTGTTCTTCTTTTACCTCAAAGTTCTCGGAGTTTTTTTCATAAATAAAAAAGCCTTTTTCTGTCGGACGAACAAAACCGGTAAGTAAAAAATTGTTGTTAAATTTGCTGTCTTTCATCTTACTCATGGTCGTTTCCGGAGAAACTCCGGCATTATCCTGCTTATCAATATATTCCGCCAATTCTTCCGTTTTACGTAAGTCATTTATCAATTTTGAATACAACATATTAGAACAATATTGAGTTGTTTCATTTATAAAGTTCTGAGCTTCTCTTACCAACGCTCGTTTCATCAAGATTCTAAAAGAAAATAAAAACAAAACAATACTGATTACCAAAAGTGAAATTACAGTAAATTGCCTAATTTTTCTTACAGTCATCTTTCCCTCCAATCTCAATAATATTCCACCAACTGATCATTTTCATCATAAGTATCTATTCTGATTCTGTTCCCGTTTTCATCATAAACATATTTTAAATATCCGGTCTTTTTTCCGGCTTTATTAAACTGATCAACCTGTGAAAGCTGTCCGTCTTTTCGATAATATTCGATACTGTAATCTCCGTTATCTTCGACTTTCTTTTTTTGCATTTGTGCTTTTTCTTTTTCCATAGCTTTTGCACGTTCTAAAGCTTTGGCCTTTTCAATAGCCTTTTGTTTTTCTCGCTCTTTTTTTCGGCGTAAATCTTCTGTTCTTTTACGTTCAAGCTCACGTTTTTTCAATTTTCGCTGTTCTTCAAGTTGCTTTTGTTTCTTAATTTTTTCTTGACGTTGTAATTCCAAAGCTTTTTCTTTTTCCACTGCCTCTTGTTCTTCTTGCAATGTTTTTACCGCTTCCAATTCCACAATTTCCCGCTTTTCTTTTGATTTTTGGCGGAATTTTTCTAAAAAATCATCATCAATCACATCTTCTGCAAATTCGTTTTCTTTCGTGTCCGGCTTTGCATTTGTTACACCGATACTTTCGTTTAGCTCTAAGATATTGTCAAAACCTTCATCTTTCAACAATTTATTGTTTTCAACAGCTAACGCATTGATTCCCGCTCTGTTCGAATGATTGGCAGCCATTACAAGGATACGACGATTTGCATTTTTTGCGATTTCATATCGATAATATTCTAAAATCATTTCCTGATAAGTTTCTATCGCTTTTGATTTCTCGCCGTTTTCCTCAAGCAATCGTCCTCGATAGTACGCAATCTTTGCTTTTATTTCTTCATCCGCTTCGGCTACTTCCAATCTATCCAACATCGCCTGTGCATTGTGAAATGAATTAAGCTGAACCAATTTTACTACAGTTTCAATATCATCACCTTGACCGTTATTCAAAAGAAGTTCGGTTTTCTGCTTAAAATCGGTAATATACATTAATAAAACCGCCGCCGTAGCCGCAATTTCTTCGTTGCGATTTTCATTTATAATACGTGTCAATTTTTTTACTGCATTATCATGCTCGCCCAAAAGTGCCAAACAATATCCTTCGTGCAACAATACCGATGATTGTTTCAGCTGTTCTTCAAAAGACTCGTAAATATTTTGAGCATCACGAAAACGTCTGTTATTTTCATGATAAAACGCCAGTGACAATGCTGCATTATTTTTTTCTTGTTCCTTAGTAAGTAAAATCGCCGGTTTCCCCAACAAAAAACGTAAACAATTAATTACCGGTATTGAAACATAATCAAATGCACTTAACCGTCGAACCGACTCTTCTTGCTGAGTAAGAATACTGATTGTCTTCAATTCCTCTCTGTCATATTCTGCTTCTGTTATTAATCCCGAATACAAACGCCTATTTATTTCGTATTTAAACAAAACATCCATTGTATTAAAACCACGCTGTTTTTTATTCAATTTATCAACAGCATTAGAAAGTTCATTTAAATGTACCGAAACAACAGAACGATTAAACATTGCTACTGCAAAAAGAATAAGTACAATCGAAATGAAAATCATCCATAAACGCAATTTCATTATTCAACCTCGATTATAATCAATGTTTCATCATCTTTACGCTCTGAATCTTTTGTAAAACGTTTAAAACGAGCAACACTTCTTTCCAATAATAAATCAACTTTACGAGTTGACTCCGGATCTGGTTTTTGCCGAGATGTAATATCATCAAAGATTTTATAATCAACTCGCGGCAATTTAGCATTTGTTTCAATCTCTTGATTAGACACTTGCAAAAGTTTTATTAACCCGCTTTCATCCAAAAAACTTCCCACCGAAGAACGAGCTTCCGTGATTCCGTCACTGTACAAAACAATACAATCTCCGGGCTGCAATTGAATTTGTGCCGCATTTAAATTCACCGACATATCTTTTGATACCCCGATTACAAATCCGGACAAATCAAAAGTTTCTACCTCACTGTTTTTATGGAGAATAATCGGAGTCGGATGGCCGGCACAAGAATATTTAAGAATACGAGTTTGCGGATTATAAATAAGATAATATCCCGTAAAATATGAAGAAAAACGTTCCATCATGTTATCAAACGTTGTATTCATAAAACGCATCATTACTTCCGGCTCTTCAAAGTTTGCCGCAACCGCCCCCAAAAGGTCTTTTATTTTCATCGTAATCAATGCAGCCGGAACTCCGTGTCCTGCAACATCTGCAATAAAAAATCCAAAATTACCGTTAGGAAGTTCTATAAAGTCATGAAAATCGCCGCTTACTTTTTCCAACGGGTTATCATAAACCGCAATCTGTCCACCTGTAAACTCTCTTATTCTCGGATAAATTCCTTTTTGAACTTGTCCTGCAGAATCCAGTTCCATATTCATTAGATTGCTTTCTTCTTTTAATCCGGTAACAAAAGCCTCTACAGATGCTGCCATTTTATTAAATGTGTTTCCCACAAGAGCAAATTCATCGTTAGTGTTTATTTCAACACGTGCAGAAAAATCTCCGGCTGAAATGTCATCTGCTGTTTTCTTAAAACACATCAACGGTTTTACAATAATACGTCCGAGTACAATACCTACCAATAAATGAACAAGAACTAAAATTATCAAAATCACAATTGCCTGACGATAAAGTCTATCCATATGATTATTTATTGTTGATAAATCAAGTTTATATGAAATAATGATATTTTGAGTCTGCGGCGTATAAAAAGGAAAATAAAAAGAGATTTTCTTAGCTTGCAAATATGTTCCAAACTCTTTACCTTCCAAATTTTTCGCAGCCGCCGCCGCATTGGCACGTCTGAGTTCTTCCCCGTCGACTTCTTTTATATTTTCATTCGCCTTTTGATTCAAAATTTTCCCGGTATCCGTAAAGATTAAATAATTATCTAAAATATTCCCAAGTAAATCTTGCAACGCCTCGATTACAGATTCTTTATTTGCATATTGTTCGGGATTCAACAATGCATTTTCCGCAATAGTTTTTATCGGAGTGTGAATTTGAGAAGTCATATTATTTGCTTGATATTGACTGTTTTCCGCAATCAAATCCATTTGATTTTCAAAAATCATCGCAATAAAAAAAGAGATATTTATCACACTGAGAATCAGATAAATAAAGCTGAATTTTACTGTAATTTTTTGCATATATCCTTCTTCGCCCTAAATGAGAATGTTTATTATCTTTTTTGTTTCATTTTCATTCTATATTTTTTGAAATCACAAGATACATTTTTTTCAGCAACTCTGCCATGTATTTTTAATATTCGGTCGATTCAATTAAAAAAATCATATGAAATACCATTGTTATAATTTACTTTTTTGGTTGAATGCTATATATTAATTTTCCTTTTTTATTATTTATTTAGTTTCAAATTCTTTGATAATCTTCAGGATTTTTTTATGTTACAACAGTTTGATATTCAAAAAAAAGGTTCAAAAAAATTAAAGCTTATCTACATTCTTTTTTTCATCGGAGCAATTTCATTCAGCTTGCTTGCCGTTGTCCGTGCAAAATTTTTAATGTTCATTCCGGCTTTTCTTTTTTTCTTTTTTGCGATACGAACATACATTTCACGTAAAAATATTTTGGGACAAAAAATAGAAATCGATGATAACAGCATAACTTATTATTTATATTCCGGAGAATGTACCACATTAAACTTTTCCGAAATCACCTATGCCGGTTTTTATGCAAAAAATCCGTCTAAACTTCGTCTTAACGAAGGATTATATATGTATTCCGACAGTGCCGACCGCTATTGTTTAATCGGAACCGATTTTGAAAGAAGCGATGAATTATATAAATTGCTGCAAGAAAAATGTTCCGCCGCAAATGTTGAATGGCATAATTTAAGTTACTGCGGAAAATTCGGGTTGGTAAAACGTCTGAGAGAACTATTAAATTTAAATGATACTGAAATTACAGATTCAGAATCCGATAATTTACAGGAAACAAGCGTTGAATAATTTTATATTCTACGCAAAATTATAAATTTTTCCCATTAAGAGAGGAGTTGGGGTATGCACAATTTTATTTTTAGCCGTGGGCCTATAAAACTGTATCCGTTACCGGGAACAGAGGAATATGTAGCAAAAGTAGCTCATTGGCTTGCCGGAAACTTACTTAAAGAAGCCGAAAAACAAAAAGCTAATTTAGCAGAAATTCTTTACTTAGATGAAGATGAAGCTGTTGAATTAGAAAAACACTTAAACAGCAAAGAAGAAACTTTAAAATTTGTTATTGATACATTAACCGGACATTTTGATTACTTTGCTCATCGCAACGGAGCAATGGAAGTATCACTTAAAGACAGCTCAAGAAAAAAAGATGTTTTTATTTTCCATACTTTCAGTCCGGCAAATATTGTTGACTACAACAAAAAAGAAGTAACTTTATCTCTTTCCGATCAAGAGATTTTACTTTACAACACTCTCGATGCTTTCCTTGAAGCTAAATGTGATTCTATCAGAATTTTTGAATTGAACCTCGGACAAGCTCGAAGTGACCGACCTAAAGGAAGAGGAAGCTGTAACCTTCGTACATTCTTCCGCAACATCACGGCAAACGGTGCAGACCACATTATGATGTATCAGATTCATTCAAAAAAATCTTTGATTGGTATTGATAACCGCAAAACTGCTTATGATAATCTTCGCGGTGAAGCTTTATTGAAAAAATATATCTTACGTGAATATGTTAAATCTTTGGATTATTACCACAATGTCGTAAAAAAAGATTGGCTTTTCAGTTCGGTTGATGCCGGCGGAAAAGAATTTGCCGCATCTTTTGCAAAATCTTTCGATGTTCCGCTTCTAGTTGTAGATAAACGCCGAAATTCTCTTACTAACAATATTGAAGAAGTTACAATTCTTAAACCGGATTCATTGTCAATTAAAGATAAAGTTGTATTTATTGCCGACGATATGATTGACTCCGGCGGAAGTATCGTCGATGTTTGTAAAAAATACAAAGAATTGGGTGCAAAAGAAGTAAACGTTGCCGTTGTTTACGGATTGTTCTCTCCTCCGGCAGAAGAACGATTACAAAAACTTGTAGCTGAAGGCGTACTAAATAAAGTTATCATTACAGACTTAGTTACTCCAAGCGAAGAATTCTTAAAGAATAATCCTTATATTCAGATTGCTGATACAACTTATACTACAGCACGTGTTGTACAGAGAACAAGTCAGGGACAATCTTTAGGAAAATATTTTATTGCATTAAATGCTGAAAAATATTTAAGAGAAAAACTTGGCGGAAACGACTGATAATATAAAAAACCAAAGTACATAAAAACGTACTTTGGTTTTTTACCTTAAAAAGTTCGCCATTTTTTTAAGTACAGAGGAAAATGAAAAAGTTTATATTTTTATCTTTTATTGTAATATTGTTTCTCTTCGAAAATTGCAAAGCACAACACGTCCCAAATACCGTTATGCTGGATAAAAATACTTTTACCCCTGCTTACGCCTCTGTTTCAACCATAAAAAACAATCTAATCGGAATAGTTACCACCAATCGCTTGCGTTTAAGATCTTCAAATGATGTATATGCAAAAACCATTCGTTATCTCGACCAAGGCGAAATGCTGAATATTATTGCCAAAGACGAACAGCGTATCAGAATAAATAATATGGAAGATTATTGGTACCAAGTAGATTTCAACGGTACCAAAGGCTGGATTTTTGGTTACTATTTAGAAGTATACAACGATTATTTACAAGCACAGGAAGCCTCTAATCGTTACAAGGGCAGCCGAGAAGCTTCAGATAATACCGAAAACGAAAATCCGTTATCCGTACGAACAGGTTTTGAATTCGGAGAACGTTTTATTAATAATAATTTACTTTTTTTGTCCGACGGAAAACTTCTTGAGGTAACTGATTTTGTAAACAGTAAAGCTGATGTCGTTTTGCTCAGTTCTCCGGTAGAAAACTACATTGTTGATACAGAAAGTAACGGAAATATTCTGTATTACATCGGTAAACAAGCACGTACAAAAGCTTTATATCGATATGATTTTGAAAATAAATCCGAAACGTTACTTTTAAAAGATGTTGAAAAAATGGCTTTCGACTTTCGTTCGGGACACGGCGTTGTTGTCGGTTTCGCTGATTTCAATAACAATAAAAATGCAAATCAATGGATTTTAAAAAAAATCAATTTGCAAAATGATGAAACCGTAGAATTTGCTTCTATCGAAAAAATTAGTAATGAAAATATTATTTCAGACCCTTTTTATAATTCACTTTTACGTGAAAAAGGACGTCAAATATATTTAGAACTCGACTATCCGCGGGGGGTTGTATATTTTCGCCCGCCGGAAGAAGACAAAGTCTACCTTATTTCATTGGAAGACGGTTCTTTTATCAGAACAACATTTATTCCGGAGAATAACTTTATAATAGACGCAAATCGCAGCTTAAATATTGAACGTTCATTCGGCGACACGGGAGTCATGAAATATTCTTTGCAACTGCGTGACAGTCTGTCCGGATATACAAAAGAAATTATTAAAACTTCGGAAAATCCGATTAATTTCGTCTTGCACAAATACAAAGACTTGATGGCAGTAACAATGCTTCAAATGAAAACGGATATTCCGTTAGACAGTTGTTATCCTTCATTTATTTATATAATGTCATTATCAAATTATTCTATTATTCCGGTTTCCACTTCCGGTAATTCTTATCAGCCGCAATGGAGACGGTAAAAATTAAAAATCGGAGCTATATTTGAGCATTCAAGAACTTTTCAAAATCGGTGGCTGGGCAATGTGGCCGCTTTTATTCTTTTCCGTAATAACTTTTACTATCGTTTTAGAACGAATTATTTTCTATATCAGAACAGATTGGCGAATTACTTATACAAAAAACAAAAAACGCTGTCCGGCGGCAGAAATTTTCAATGCAGGAAAAACTTGTCCCGTTGAAAATAAAATCGCTGCAATGGAAACAGAAGCTGCACACCAATTAAATTTACTGGAACAGGGATTTTCACATTTAACAATAATCGCCTCTTTGTCACCGGTTGTCGGTTTTCTCGGAACTGTCTCCGGAATGATTAGTGCGTTTGCAACTATTGCTAATGCCGCCGATGTTAATGTCAAACTTGTTGCCGGAGGAATTTTTGAAGCATTAATTACCACAGCTTTCGGATTAATCGTTTCTTTGATTGCCTCTGTGAGTCTACATATTTTACGTCACCAAACTCAACACTGGGCGTCGAAAATGGAATACTTAGGAACAAAATTGGAATCTTCGCAGGAATATAAAAATGAAAATAACTCGCAACCACTCAAAAAATAATGAAGAAGCCGGAATTTTCAGCGACTTAGCTTTTCTTCTGATTATCTTTTTTATTGTTCTTGCTGCATTTGCCGTAAAATATACACTACAGGTAACTTTTCCGACTTCAAAATATTCCGACACAAAAGCTTCAATTATAGAAATCGTTCTTCCCGGAAACAATATTGCAATCTACAAAGATAAAACTATACAAATCAATCAATTAACCGACTTTTTCTGCAATGAAAAATTCTCTATAGAAAACATAATAAGATTAAAAGTTGCCGCAAATTGTCCGTATCAACAAGCCGTAACTTTTTTAGATTGTGCCGCAAATGCCGGATTTACATCAATAAATATCGAATTACAGGATACTTCCGAATGAAAATCCCAAAAAACAATAATTATTTACCTTCATTTTCAACAAATGCAATGGCTGATATGGCATTTTTATTGTTAATTTTTATTGTCATTTTCATGCGAGACCCGACACAACATAAAATTAACTACGCCTTAACCGGAGAAAATAAAAAAATCGAAGGACAAGCTTTGACCGTCTATATTACTCCGAACGGACAATATTTTCTGAATGAAAAAGAAGTAACATTACAACAAGTTGAAAATGAATTCGTTTCAATAATACAAAATAATCAATTCCCGGAAATAAGAATTTCAGCAGATAAAGACACACCGTTTATTGTCGTAAATAAAATCTTGCACATATTAAAAACATTGGAATATCCGGCCGTTTCATTAGTCGTAGAAAAGGATGTTTCATGATAAAACGATACATCTTATTTTTTTTCATTGCATTATTTATACATTCGCTGATTTATTTTTTTCCTACATTAAATATAAAAGAAGCTGTCATACAAGAAAAAGACACGAAAAATAAAATTAATACCTTCAGAATGGTTGATTTACCGGTACAAAAGGCAAAAAAATCCCCGCCGCCTCAAAAAAAATCACCCCCCGTCCAAAAAAAGAATTCGTTCACACAAAAAGATAATAAGCCGCAAGTTCAAAATAACGAAAATATACAACCGCAAGAACCATTACCACAAAATGAGCCTGTCACGGAAACAAAGAATTCTGAAGAAATTCCGACAACAATTTCAAACGAAGAAACTTTTTTTCATGCCGCTGAAGTTGCCGTTTTACCGTCATTACCGGTCAGACTTTTACGACAACGTCTACACTATCCGCAAGATGCTCGCCGACGCGGAATCGAAGGTGTTGTTTATTTGCAGCTTTATATAAATTCAAAAGGTATTGTCGAAAAAGTCGAAATTTTACACGAAAAACCAAATTCTTCATACGGTTTCGGAATCGCAGCAAAAAATGCACTGCTGGGAATAAAAGGAACGCCGGCAAAAAATAACGGAAAAGCCGTCGGCGTAATTTTTCGTTATCCGGTACGTTTTACTCTGGAAAAATAAAAAAAGCCTTTCGCTGTACTAAAAAACATAGTCAACAGCAAAAGGCTTCTTTGTTATAACAAAACACGTCTATTGTGCGATTTTCATTCCTTCAAAGAATTTCATCACTTCTTCTCGAGTGTTAGCTTTGCACACAACTTTATCATTATTATTCAAAACAATCATTGTCGGTGTAGCTTTCACATCCCAAGTTTTTGCAGCATTCATTCCTAAATCAGTAGAAACATCCACAGATTCATAAGAAATATAATTTCCGTCCAAATAATCTTTTACTGGCTGGCAATTACGACAATAATCGCTGCTGAATAATAAATAGCGAAGCTTTTCTGTAGAAATCACAGTCGGAGCTACAGAAACTTCTATTTTTTTATCCGATGTTACCGTAATTTTTTCTTCAGCAACAATTTCTTTATCCTCAGAACTTTCAACATCAAAACAAACGCGATGTTTAAATTCTT
>JBGUUT010000120.1:0-50860 GCA_045133795.1 Spirochaetota bacterium | reverse complement strand
TTTAGCTGAAACATATCGTTCCATTTAGCTGAAACATATCGTTCCATTTAGCTGAAACATATCGTTCCATTTAGCTGAAACATATCGTTCCATTTAGCTAAAACACACCGCTGCTCAAAGCTAATGGTTTTCGCTACTTCCCCGCTGTCAATTTCTCGTACATCTTAAACAATTCTGCGACGATTTCGCTTTCGGTTATGTCAAACTTACGGTCACTGAGCTTGTCGAAGTGGTAGGCTTCCATTACTGCACGGTCGTTGGCTTGGTGGGCTTTGCGTAAATCAGCCGGCATAAAAGTTTCGTCGTACAAATCGGCAAGAGAACTTTCCGGATATTTTGCCCGTGCATCTAAAATTGCTTGAGCAGTCTTTTCGATTCTAGCTTTTTGTTCATCTGTCGGATTGCACCAAGGAAAGTTGTTGTAAACAATATCTTTTGAGTAACGATAATCACTTTTTAGTCGACCGCAAACAGCTCGCATCCAACTCATATGAATAGAACTTGTAAGCATTCCAAAATCATAAAGATTAGCATCCATTATTATAGTTGCAGAATCGGTAGGAATTGTTTGAGAATCTAAAAATCCTATAGGTATATATTTTCTGTTTTCAGATGAAACTCTTGGAACAATAATATATTTTTCAGGATTTTTTATTTCTCTGAAAACTGTTGGTGTGTCCGCAAGTTTCTGTCTGTCCGGAGCTCCGTTTAATCTATCTTGCTTACACAATTCAACACGTTTTGCAACAAGAGGCATTTTTCTAAGTTCTGCCGGACTTGCTCCGACAAGCCACAGACAATATCTTTTTTTATTATTTATGAATTCTTCTGCACCTGTTAATTTTTTTATGAATTTTACTGCATTTGGTTCCTTTTTTATAAACTCATCATATTCATCTCCTTCTATAATAAGATGACCGCCGTCTGCAGGACGATTTCCCGTTGTCATGTAGGGAACATTACAAATAGGTTTTGACCGACTTTCTATAAATACAGTTTTTGCTTCTATCAGATATGGATTAATATTTTCTGCAACTTGTTTATTTCCTTGTGAATCAAAAATAACTTTTTCTTTTTCATTTTTGCAATTTGAGAATCCAATAATTACACAATGGACTGCTGCCATATTCTTCTTATCAAGAGTTTCATTGTTCCATTTAAAAGTTTGATATGCAAAATCTAAATGAATATTAAAACGTTCAAAAATTGGCTTCCAAACACTTGCGACTTGTTCTCCTTGAGTTATTGAATTTGTAGAGACAAATGCACATTTTGTATGTTTGCCTAAAATTAATTTAGCAGCTTTAAAATACCAATTCGCAACATAATCGATTTTTCCTGCAGTCTTATAAGTTTTGCCTTTTTCATCACGGTAAGTCAAAAGAGTGTCTTCTTTTTGCCTTGCTGATTGAAAACTATATCCTACAAACGGCGGATTTCCGATGATGTAGTCGTAAGTTACAGAAATAGTTTTTGGAGTTTGCAACTCTTCTATATCTTTAAACTCAACTTCCTTTGTGACAATATTCACTTCATTTTCATATTTTGAAGTCGGCTCACACACAACAAGCGGTTTATCTGAATCAACCTTGTAAATATTGGCTTTGTCTGCGTAAATTATATTTTTAATTTCCGAAAGTACTTCAAAAGTTTCCCAATCCATTCTCAAAGCGTTTCCTTCGTGAATGTATGCGTTACTGTGTAATGGGAAAAAATCGATACTTTGGCTCAAGATTTTTTCGGTTTCTTGAATCATTTGGCTTTTTGCAATCCAAAGGGCGGTTTTTGCAACGGTTACGGCAAAATCATTGATTTCAATTCCGTAAAATTGATTGATTTTTACTTTGATAAACTCGTCAAATCCCAGTAATTTTTCGCCGTTGCTTAAAATCGTAAGCACTTTGTTTTCTAAGCGACGAAGACTCAAATATGTTTCTGTTAAGAAGTTTCCGCTACCGCAAGCCGGGTCTAAGAATTTCAAGGTTCCCAGTTTTTCTTGGAATGCGTGAAGTTTATCATTTTTTGTTTTTGCGTTGGTTGTGGCACAAATGGAATCAAACTCGGCTTCCAATTCATCCATAAAAAGTGGGTCGATTACTTTGTGGATATTTTCGATACTTGTATAATGCATTCCGCCGGTTCGTCGAGTTTCCGGGTTCAATGTACTTTCAAATACCGCACCGAAAATTGTTGGGCTGATTTCTCGCCAGTCGAATGTAGCACAATCGTTTACCAAAACGTCCACTATTTCTTGTGTAAAGTTTGGAATTTCAATATCTTCTGCGGCAAAAAGTCCGCCGTTTACGTAAGGGAACGGTTTTAATTTTAAATCATATTTGTCACGATTTTCGAGCTTTGTATCTAAACCTTTGAAAAGTTTTATCAAACCTTCTCGCAAGTCCGGTAAATTAAATGATTTTACGTAATCTTCAAAACAAGTGCGACTTTCAAAAAATCCTGCGTCTTCTGCATACAAACAAAAAACTAAGCGAACGCATAAAATATTCAAACTACGCAAACTTTTTTCGTCCGGGTTGATGTATTCTTTTATAAGTGCGTCATAAAGTTTTCCAACCAAGATTCCCGCTTGTAAACTGATTTCTTCTTCACGACGGATTTTTTCGTTTTTTTCATCCACTAAAAATTGCAAACGATAATATTCTTTTTCAAGATTTTCCAGCTTGATAATTTCTGGTTCTGCGTGGGGATTATTCATATCGTGAATGTGGATTTCTGCAAAGTTTGAAACCACTATCCAGCGTGGGCGTAAATCATAAGGAAGTTCATCGGCGTAGCGTTTTGCTTGCCCAAACGGAGTTAAAATTGCACCGTCAGACTGCTCTTGCGGTTTGGCAAGGTCAATCTTGATTCCTTTTTGTTCGATTAAAACTTTTGTGTCAGAAATATATGCATCAATAAAACTTGTATGGGTAAGTTTTACTCGCTTTTCAAATTCGATTACTTTTTGTGCATTTTGAACACCAAGAACTTCTTGTAAAAGTCCAATCCAATAGCGTTGTGTTTCTTGCTTTTCATCGCCTTTCCCATTCCAATTTTCTACAAATTTTTTTGCGGCTTTTTGTTGTTCTGCTTGTGTCATGATTTATTCCTTCGTGAATAAGAATATTTTTTTCATTTTAACACATCTACTGTCACAAATAATGCTACCGCAAATATTTTTTTATTACAACGGTGACTAAAATAAAAAACCCCGATAAAATCGGGGCAAAACAAATAAAAAAAGAGATAAATAAGAAACTATTTATTTTATTATTTAAAATACGCTACTGCGTTTTTGAAGATGTCCAATCCGGTATGTTCATCTACAATACCTTCAGTCCATCTCGGATGTAATTCTTTAGAAATATATGCTTCAGGATGAGGCATCAATCCCAAAACATTACCTTTTTCATTTGTGATTCCGGCAATGTCATAAACTGAACCGTTAGGATTTGCCGGGTAATCAACAGGGCTTCCGTCCGCTGTAGTATAACGCAACGCAACTTGACCGTTTTTCTTCAATCGTTCCAAAATGCTTTCGTCACGAGTTACAAGTTTTCCTTCGCCGTGTCTGACAGGAACGTAAAGTTTTTTCAAGCCTTTTAACCATGGAGATTTATCGTTTTCTACATCAAGATAAACCCAGCGGTCTTCAAATTTTCCGCTGTTATTGTCAATAAGGCTCACAACCGGCTCGTAAGAATTGTCAAAAGACGGTACAAGTCCGAGTTTCGTAATTACCTGAAAACCGTTACAAATACCGATAACAAGTTTGTCAGCTGCAATAAATTCTTTTACTTCATCAAAAAGATTATATTTTACAAGGTTTGCAAAAACTTTTCCTGAAGCGATATGGTCACCGAATGAAAATCCGCCCGGAAAACCAAGAATCTGGTAATCATTCATCATTTTTTTATTTTCAATCAAATCTTCTAAGTGAACGATAGTAGCTTCAGCACCTGCTAAATCAAACGCCCATTTTAATTCTTTTTCTGCGTTAATACCGTAACCGGTTAATATTAATGCTTTTGGTTTCATTTTATTCCCCCATTAAAAATCAAGTGCTGTTTTCCAGCCGTCTTTCAAGTCAGCTAAAGTTTCTCTTACCAAAACGCCCTCTGCGTCTTTGATTTCTACAACATCGCTGTCGTTTGTTTCTCCCAACAAGATTGCGTTTTCAGCTCCGATTGTATCAAGGAATGCCTGTTCATTTGCACTGTCTACTGACACAAGAATTCTTGACGGAGATTCACTGAAAAGTTTTTCTTCTGCTGTAAGTTCGTTTCCGAGAACACTTACGTCAATGCTTGCTCCGGTATTTCCTGAGAATGCAGCTTCTGATAATGCAACTGCAAGTCCTCCGTCACTTAAATCGTGAGCACTGTCCAATAATCCTTTTTTCAATACTTCAGCTAATTTTTTGTACATTGCAAAAGTTTTTTCAGGATTATCTACTGTCGGTACCAAACCGCCTGTAATTCCCAACATTTCGAAATATTCGGAAGCACCTAATTCGGCTTTTGTTTTTCCGATTAAGTAAATCTTTTTGCCCGGTTTTTTGAAATAGAATGAAACAGTTTTTGTAATGTCATCGCTTTTTCCCGTAACGGTAAATAACAATGTAGGCAATACAGAAACTTTTTTACCGCCGCGGCGATAGTCATTTTTCATACTGTCTTTTCCGGAAATACAAGGACAATTATATGCAATACTGAAGTCATACAATGCTTCACAAGAACGTACCAATTGAGCCATTTTGTAAGTTCCGTCCGGAGTTGCTTCGCTCTGTACAGGGTCAGGCCAACAGAAGTTATCAAGACCGACTAAAGTATCCGGATTTGCTCCGAGTAAAATCGCCTGACGTACAGCTTCATCTATAACATTTGCTGTCATCTGGTAAGTATCAAGTCGTGAATAACGTGGAGTCATTCCGTGAGTAATTACAAGTCCTTCGTTTTTGTCCGGGAATACTTTTAGTACACCACCGTCAGACGGACCGTCATTTTCTTTTCCCGTAAAAGGTTTGTTTACTGTACGAGCCTGAACTTCGTGGTCATACATACGAACCCAATTTTCTTTTGACGCTACATTAGGGCGAGCAAGTAAAGTTTTCAAAAGCTCTCCGTAACCGCAAACGATGTTACTTTCTGCTCTTTCTTGTTTCGGAGCAGTCCATTCTGCGTCGATTTTTAAGCCCGGATTTCCTTCGTGTAACATTTCCAAATCAAGAGTAGAAACTCTTTCACCGTTGTAGAAACATTCTAACATTCCGCTGTTAGTAAATTCTCCGATTACGTTTGCTTCTACATCACGGCGTTTTGCCAATGCCAAGAACTCTGCTACTTTATCTTTAGGAACGGCGATAGACATTCTTTCTTGTGCTTCGGAAAGAAGAATTTCCCAAGGTTTTAATCCGGCGTATTTTAACGGACATTTTTCCAAGTCCAATCTTGCACCGTTTGTAAATTGAGCCATTTCTCCGATAGAACTTGCAAGTCCGCCGGCTCCGTTATCTGTCAAACCGGAATACATTCCTGCGTCACGAGCTTCCATCAAGAAATCAAGCATTTTCTTTTGTGTAATAGGGTCCCCGATTTGTACGGCAGATGTAGGAGACGTTTCTGTCAATTGAACAGAAGAGAATGTCGCTCCGTGTATTCCGTCTTTTCCGATAAAACCACCGCACATTACTACTTGGTCACCGGCTTGAACGTATTTTTCAAAACTTTCTTTTCCGTTTACTTCTAACGGCATTAATCCGCCGGTACCACAGAAAACAAGAGGTTTTCCCAAGAACGACGGGTCAAAAGTGATAGAACCGTTTACTGTAGGGATTCCTGATTCATTTCCGCCGTCTTTTACACCTCTGTGAACACCTCTGAAAATTCGGCGTGGGTGCATTAGACCTTCAGGTACATTTTCATCTTCAGTGTAAGGGCTTCCGAAACAGAAAACATCTGTATTAAAAATCGGATATGCTCCCAATCCTGTTCCGATAATATCACGGTTTACACCTACGATTCCAGTCATCGCACCACCGTAAGGGTCAAGTGCAGACGGAGAATTGTGAGTTTCTACTTTTACACAGTATGCGTAATCATCATCAAATTTTACGACACCGGCATTGTCTTTAAAAAGTGACAATAAGTCGTCACGTTTCTCTTTGATTTTATCTGTAGAACCTTTGATGTAAGTTTTGAAAAGGTTCTTGATAGTTTTAGTTTCGTTACCGTCTTTATAATTAACTTCAGCAGCAAAAATTTTGTGCTTACAGTGTTCTGACCAAGTTTGACCGAAAAGCTCCAATTCTACATCTGTAGGGTCAGTAGGAAGTCCCATTTTTTCACGGGCAGCTTTTACGCTGTCTTTGCGGAAATATTCACGGATAGCTTTCATTTCTTCCAATGTTAATGAAAGAACTCTGTCAGCTGAGATTTTTTCAAGTTCGCTGTCTGAAACTTCCAAACTGATAGTTTCAAAATAAGGTTTTCCGGTAGTTTCCGGATGATATGAAAAATAATCAATCTCAGAGAATGACTCACGAGTGAAAATTCTGTAATCTTCGATTAATGTATTACAAAGAACATTTTCGGCAATGCTGACTTTTGCTTTTTCATCAGCTTTACCTTTAAAGAAGTAAACAGCAGATGAACGTACGTTTCCGAAATTAACATCTCTGCCGAGAATAAAGCTCATACCTCTGGCTGTTGTACGTCCGACATTGTCGGTAACACCGTTTTTGTATGCAACTTCTATAGCGAAGTCATAATCAAGTTCTTTAGCATAAGCAAAACCTTCACGGCTTTCTTGATAAACAGCATCACACAATAAATCATTGCGAATTTGTTGTGCTTCTGCCGGAGTAAGCGTTTCGTTGATATTGTATGCTTTGATTGTTTCCAGTGAAGATAACTCGATTCCGGTATCTTCAAGAATTGTTTTTAAAGTGCCAGCACTGTGACTGTCGCCGAATTGCGGCTTGTTTTTTATTTCAAATCGTAGCGTTTGCATTCTCCTGCTCCAGAAAAAAGATAAAAAGGTTATAAAGGAATAATGTGAAAAATGCAACTTTTTAATGGTGTAGTTGGTTTGTGCAATCTTTTTTATATTGTTGTGCAAGACTGATATTTTCTTCATTATAATAATGCGTAATAGGGAAATCACTTCCGAACAAAACACGAGCTTGGTCTATCTTGTGTCTTTTAGTACATAAAAGTAAATGCCGGATTTCTTTTGTAGTCAGAAAGGCTGTATCGCATTTTACATTCGGATATTTTAACATCATTTTTATAGTCGCATTGCAAGGTTGACTGTGTGCCAAAATTACCGGAGCGTCGGGATAATTTTTTATAAAACACTCAAAGCGTGACGGGGATTGTACTTTTCCTATTCCGCAATGAATCAGAATCGGCTTGTGAGTTTCGCCGGAACAGCAAAATATTTCTTCCAAAGATTTCTTGTGTGACGAATCGGCAAAGTCCCAATCGTGAGCTATCGGGTGAAGTTTGATTCCGCAATAGTCGAATGTTTGCAATGCCGATTTTACCGAGATTCCTTGCCGGGCATAACGAGGAGTAAACCATAAATAGGGCTGAGTTTTGATAACGGAAGATTTGTAGTTTTGAGCGAAGGCAATTTCTTCTTCTACTCGAGACAGTTCTACATCATAACGACACGATGATGTAGATGAATATCGAACACAATCGATTCCGAAATCCTCAGCCGATTGCTCGATAGCATTAAAAACCGCATGAGAATCATAATACCTGTCGTTGAATTGCCCGATGTGTACGTGAACGTCTGTCATGTTGTAGATTTCTCCCGATTTTGACATTAGTTGTCTGGCTATAGCCCCCACGAATTTTTATAAAATGTACTTTTAGATTCCTTCCATTGAGGGATGATTTTATCCCTTAACTTTGAAATCGGAGTAATTCTTTCCCAGACGTGCATACCGAGAAAATGAGAATCAGGACATGGGAGACCTGAAGATTCCGGACTTAAAGATTCTAAAGGTTTTAGAATAGAAAATGTTTTTACTACTTTACCGCAAATGAGACATTCCCATCCGAAAAAAGGCGTTCTTTTAAATTCTACGTTGTTTTTTGTTTCCATAATTTTTCTCCTAGTTAAAAAAAATATACGAAATAAAGTGCCGCTTCCATTTTTCGTCGACACTTTATTTCGTGTGACATTAAAAATCAGTCGTTGTCTACTACTTCAGAAATACTGACAGTCGCAGTGTAATCTCCGGTTGCGGTAAAACTGATTATATATTTTGAGCCGACTGTAAGCAGTGAAATCGGCAATCTTGTATAACTTGAATCATTTGTCAGTTCTACACTTTCATCAAGAGATGTAAAAGTTCCGCCGCTTATTCTGACAGTTTGGTCGTCTGTGTAGAAAAGGAATTCCAAATAGTCATTGTAGCAGTAATTTAAAATGTTATCAGTGAATGTAAACTCGTAAGTGTTGTTTGTTAATTCTGCGTAACTCCAATCGGTGAGAGTTCCGTAGATATACTTAACATCGTTTGCAGTCGGCAAAGTTTCTTTATTAAGAGTTTCCGGGTATGCTTCTGTCGCCGGTTCAAGGATTGCCACGCCGACGCACCACATTTGGAACGGATAGCAACTGTAATCACCTGTCACACAACCGAGAACCATCGGGATATAGTCGCTTTCGATATTATCTTTGTTTCCCCAAACATCTTCGGTTGACTCCATATCACTTTTTGCCAAAAGAATGTCTTTGTTAATCTTTGTAATGTCGAATAGCACAACATAGTTGCCATCTTCGTCTGTTCTGACTGCCAGCCCCGAATATTCTGTTCCGTTTGTTCCGATAGGTTGCAAATATGTATCTGTAGAAAGATTTGAAACTGTGATTTTACCGTTGCCTACATTGTTGTTTGCATAAACGTAACACATATTTTCATCGGTAAATAATTCAGATTCTGATGTAATTTCACCGCTTATCATTTTAGCTACGATGTTACGAGGAGCAAGAACGATTTTTAGATAGTCAGCGTCGTCGCCACTGCCCCAACCGTTGTTAAATCCTTCTTTTACTAAAGTAGCAGTATAAACTCCGCTTGAGCTGATAGCGGCTTCTTCCGGGAACGGAACGTAAACGGTTTCTTGCCATTTTGCCCAAAGTTCTACATTTGCATTTCTTTCATCACCGTAAATACAGTTGATACTGTAGCCGGAGAAATCTTCATTTTCGTACCAGCCGCAGAATTTATAACCGGGATAAGTCGGAGTTTGCAAATAAACATAATCGTCAGCAGTAAAAACGGACGGATTGGAAGAATGGTTTACTCCGCCGTTGAGATTATAAATAATGCTGTAACCGTTTTCAGTGTAAGTTTCACCCTCCGCAAATGCAAGTCCTCGCAAGTAAAAATCATAATAACTTGAAGATGATACGGTAAGTCCGTTTGCTTTTAACAATTCTAAGTTTTCTTTTGTCAGTGTGAAAGAAAAGCTTTTGTACTCAGAACCGTTGATGTGTGTATTTTTAGTGTAGATTTGAGTACTTCCGGCATACAAAGAAATACTGTCGTATTTCGAATCCGGGGAATCATTGTGAAAATAAACAGTGAAAGTTCCGGCGTTATTAAAAGTTTCAAAATATGAGCTGTCAAAAGTTTGTTTTGTTCGTAAGAATTTAGAACCGCTCCATATCAGATTTGGAATTTCAACCCATTTTGCATAATAAGTTGTATCGTCGGACATGTAATAGCCGTGTTTTATATCATCAGTGAAAATTGTATATGTTCGTACTACGTTAGAACATTCTGTGTTGGAACACCAACCGTTAAATAAGTAGCCGGGACGAGTAGGAACCGGAATGTCATCGGTGAAAAAAGAATAACGACCGGATGAACTGTAACTTTCCGAAGATGAAGAAACTGATTTACTGTAAAAAACATTGGAATCATTAGTTCCGTCATTCATCATAAAAGTAGCTTCGTAACCGTCGCTTGTGTCTTCCGGTTGTACCCATTGAACATCTACGATTATGTCGATAGATTTGCTGTACGGAGTGATGACGATAGAAACTCGTTGATACCCGGAATCATAATAAAGTTGCTTTTGTGTAGAACCGTCGGCAATCGGATTGTTTGCAGAATTATACGCAGTGATTGCAATAGTATAAAGCCCTTCTTTTGTAAGTCCGATTTTTACGGTATCGGAAAAAGTTGCAGTTCTTTCTGCGACAATGTTTGAGCCTAAACTTACTTGAACTTTGAAATACGACACTTCATCGATAGTGTAATAAGCTCCGCGTCCTTGACTTCCGAAAGAAATGATAAATCCCATGTCAGACGAAGCTTCGCCGAAAGTTGTAGTTGAAGCGTCGGTGTTGTTTGCACTACCTGAATAAGTGGTACAACCAACCAAAACTAAAATTGATAAAACAAATAAACTAAAAATTAAACGATAAAAATTTTTCATTATTAACCTCCTGAAAAACTAAAATATTGAGATTGTACTGAAAACTTTTATTATTGATTGTTGTGTGTGACTTTCTTTATTTTTGTAGTAAATAGGCATTTTTATAGAATACCTATTTACATTGTTATTTATAGTTGATTGAACTCTTTGACGTATTCGTCCAAAGCACCGAGTATAGTTCCGTATTCTTTAGGATCATTGTATGGACCGCCGTAACAAGAGAATGTTTGTGAAACAAATGATATCGGACTTTCAATAAAAAATTCACATGGATAACAAGTTCCGGCATCATTCATTTTATTCATAACAAAAGTTACTTTTATTCTCATTTCAACTATTCCATCTTGAATGATTTCATTAGAAATTATTAATCTATTCTCTGTAGCTCTTATTGTTGTATTAGGTGAGTTTAAAAATTTTTTCCCAAATAAACTGCCAACAGTTTTTTTTCCACCTAAAAATTCTGATAAAACAATAACAGAATTGTTCATCCAAGAAGGCATTGTTCCTTTGCTTTGTGCAAATGCACTTGATACAGTTATAAAACATAACATCAGAAATATTATAGATTGCTTTTTCATAAAAAGACCTCCAATAAAAAATAATTAAAAATTGATTTACCGAACGTTTCGGTGTTTTGCCGACTTAAAATCGGCTTGTGATTAACCTCCCTTTTTGATTTTGATAAACTCTAGCATTACTGGTCTCTGATATACGGCTAGACCAAAAAAAATTTTTGTAAAAAAAAATTAAGTACGTATTCATAATACGTGACAGAGTTTATTTATGTATTGATAGCATAAGTTTTTAGTAGTGTAAATACAAAAAATATTATCGCAAGTATTATAACTACGTTTATAAGAGGAGTGATTCTCTGTAAATATTACAAAATGGAACAAATAGAATTAAGACAACGACTTTCCGTAAACTTGAAAAAGCAACGCAAGAATAAAAATTGGTCACAGTTTGAATTGGCTGAAAAAGCGGATATTTCGGAACAAACAGTAAACAGTATCGAAAGTCATCGATTGTGGCCCAGCGATAAGACTTTGGTAAAAATTGCCGGAGCATTAAAAATAGACATTTATAAATTGTTTTTGCCGGACGAAAACGGCATAGAAATCGAAAGTGAGAAGAAAGACATTATTTGTAATTCAATCAAAGAGAATATCATCAAATTAATAGAAGAAACTATACTTGAATATTCAGACAAATAAAATTTCTTCTATAACAACAAAATCTCCAAACGTTTTTTGATATTCAGCTTAGTATTGCTTACATTAAGGAAGAAATTGAGATTATTTCTTTGCTGCGGAAAAATATACTGACAAACAATCTATAGTTTACCTTGTAAACTATTCTGATTCATCAGTAAGTTATGATGTAAAATGCAACGGAACAGACTTAATGACAGGAGAGCCGACATCTTCTAAGGTAAGCGTTCCGGCAATATCGGCAATGTTCATCTTAAAAGATTAAAAACAAAAAACGGCGGAAAAAATCATTCCGCCGTTTTTTTGCACCCGAATGTGGCTTATACTTTAGGATAATCCACCTTTATAACAGTAAAATATTTCATATTGTCAAAATCTGAAAGTTTATCAATTTCCAAATCTATTTGTTGCAAAACTTCCTCTTCTTTCAGCTTACAATTATAAGGATATACAATATCAAAAATTAAATTAGTGTGAGTATGCCCGGAAACCATTCTGAAATCATGAAATTTTAATGTACTGTCGATTTTATTCACAATCTCTACCACTTTTTCTCTCATTCTGACAAGATTGTCATTATTAACGTCTATCGGGTCAAAGTGAATTGTGATTTCGACATTAATCTCTTTGAAAATCTTATTTTCTATCTGATCTATAATATCGTGCATTCGCAACAAATCGCAATCTGACGGAATCTCCGCGTGAGCCGAAGCAAAAATTCGTCCCGGCCCGTAATTGTGTACTACCAAATCATGAACGCCGACAATTCCCTCTCCGGAAAGAATTATCTCTTCAATCTTATCGACAATCTCTTTATCTGCCGGTTGTCCCAAAAGCGGCCCCAACGCATCCGTTACAACTTCTATACCGGCTTTGATAATGAAAAACGCAACCACACAACCTATATAACCATCAATATTTACTTTAAAAATCATAAATACGACCATCGAAATTACAGTTGCAAATGTCACGACCACATCATTTAATGCATCAGTCCCGGAAGCTATCAACGATATAGAATCTATTTTTTTTCCGAGTCTTTTCGTATAAAGTCCCAAGATTATTTTTGCAACAATAGAAATTCCCAAGCCGATAAAGCCGGCAAGTGTAACTGAAAGAGTTTTCGGTTTTATAATATTTGTAAAAGAATCTTTTATAACAGACAAACCTGTCGTAAGAATCAAAAATGAAACAACTAATGCTGCAATATATTCGATTCTTCCGTAACCAAAAGGATGTTTTGCGTCCGGTTTTTTACCGGCAACTTTAAATCCTATCAATGAAACAATCGATGACGCCGCATCTGACAAATTATTAAAACCGTCTGCAATAACCGCCACACTTCTCATCATAGAACCTAATATAAATTTTAAGACAAACAATGCCGCATTAGTGACAATGCCGACAATACTTGCTTTTGTACCTACTTTTTCACGCTCTTCAATAAAACTCAAATTTATCTCCTTTCATAACTTAAAAATTACGGCATTGTAATTGAAATCAAAGAATTAGAAAAGAAAACTTTTTAAAAGACTGTTTTCTACAAACAAATAGAAACTTTTATATTTTATATATAGTTTCAAAAGTAAAATTCTATAAATTGCATTTCCGGTTAATCCTGTTGAAAAAAATGATATCATGGAAAGCTATCACTCACACAGCTTTTAAGGAGAGAATGCAAATGAAAAGACAACTGTTCTATGTTTTAATTATGACGGCACTGCTCGGAGGATGTGATTCCGGTGATAATAGCAATGAGCAAACGACCCAAGACAATGACACGATTATTGATAATGCAACTATCGGCAAACTGCAAGACAAAATAAATAACGCTGTAGACGGTGAAGTTATCGACCTGACAGATTTTGACATGGATGACACTGAAATCGTGATTGACAAAAGATTGACGATAAAAAACGGCTCATTAGATAAAGCTCGTCTAAAAATAACAAGTAACGATGTCACTTTGCAAAATATAAAATCTATAAAAAACATCGACAGTAATGCTTCAAATCTGACAATCATAAATTCTAAAATATCAGATTTGCTTTTACTAAGCGGAAATTCTCGCAGCAACCTTGATTGTAACCTCATCGGTAGCAGAATCAATTCTTTAACCGTAAACAATATGACAAATCTGTTAGTCGCTAACTTCGACAAGAATATTGATACTCTCACCGGTACGCCTCTTTCGTTGACAGCTCCGGCAAATGTTGCCCGAGAGCTCGGCATTACCGCCAACAGCGAAATGGAAAACAGCACACTTTACGATTATTACGATACAAACACGCCGGCAGGAGAAAATGTAATTTATACCTCAAAAGGCTGGCCGGAATATGCAGCTCGTTATGTATCAGCATTATATCCGGACAGTTTCGATTTTGCCGCTGATTTAGCCGCCGATGAAAAAATAAATTATTACATTGAAGAAGAATCTAAAGCAAAAAATGCTTTTGTAAATGCCGGTTTTGAAAACACAAAAAAAGCCAGAATTTGCAAATTTTACATCGCTGAAGATGATGAGGAAAATCTGTCCGGTTACAATGCTTACAAGAAAAAACTGGAAGCAATAGATAATGTCTACAGTAAATTTTGTTTTTTTGATATTGCCAATAATGACACGATAGTCTCTTTTGATTCCGACGAAGACGGCGTTTATTACAAGGCAGACAACTGGAAAAAAGCCGTAACCGACTACGTTGCCGCATTTGCTTGCAGTGAAGACGACGCAAAAATGCAGTTGTTCGGTTCTGCCGACGACGTAGAAATTGAAGAAGATTTCGGCGGAGATGATAGTTTTGTTGCGATTTACCCGATGGATTGGCAAGCTGACGATGAGGCAAAATGGATTGAACACGTGACAGAAACAAGATGTAAACTGGCAAATCTTTCTCGTGAAGAGATTTACAGAAGTGATTCTTATACATGGAAAAATGATGAGAGCATATTTTTTATATATGTGGATGAACCATGTTTCTATGAAAAGAATGAAAAATTTGACGCTGATGCTTACTATTACGAAATAGATTTATATTCTGCCATAAAATAATCAAAAAGCCAGGAGGTAAAATAATGAAGCATTACTTACTCCTCTTAATTATACCGTTTGCATTTTTTTCTTGTTGTTTTGGACTTTGTGAACCGTCAATACATGAAGAAGCTATAAAAACTGTAGCAGAATATAAACCAAAAGAAGCCGGTGCAAATATTTTACAAATACATATGTTATATTTATTTGATGAAGCTATTCAATTTGAAAAAATGTGTGAATACAATGGAAAATTCTATTTTGTCGGTGTAGCTTATAATTATAATGCAGATTATACAACAAGATCTAAAGAATTTAAAATATGTATAGTTGATAAAGCTACAATGACCGTGGAAAATAAACTAGAAATAAATCTAGATGAAAATATTTCATCAGAAGCTGAGATTTCAAGTTTTGAAGTTTTTTACAACAAAGCTTATTTGTTGTTTGAATGGTATGATTATTCAAAACATAAAGATATACAGAAAATTCTTACTTTTGATTTTTCAGACAATACACTGGCAGAACTGGATACAGTTAAGACGTTTGGGATTGATATTGATGATATTGACTATCTTACTGTGAACCGAGTAACAAATCGTCTTTGTTTGCAAGATTACAATGAACTCCACTCTTTTACTTATGACGACTCAAACGATACTTACATAAAAAACGAAACTATAAAAATAGAAAAACCTAAAGATGTTTGGATCCGTTATGAAAAAGTAAATGTTTATACTGATATTTTAAGTATGAATGAAAATATAATTTTCAGAGAAGGTCTTTCCTGCAGTGATAAAGCCGGCTACAGACATTATATTTACCTTTCAGACATTACAGATGTGACAAAAGAAGAGTTTATAATTCTAAATTATTTAGGCTATGCAATTTTTTATGATGCATTGTATGACGGAGAATTTGTTTGGGTATTAGTAGATTATCAACTGTTAAAACTTAAATTGTTGTGACAATAAAAAAGGACTGTCCCTGAAAGAATGACACTTCTTATCGGACAGTCCTTTTTACCATATAAACTAATTACTTATCTGCCTTATCATCATCGGAAATAAGCCCGTGCTTTTTCTGATATTCTTCGGTAAGATTATAATATTTCATTGCTTCAGCCGGGTCTAACGGGAAGCGAGTGAAAAACTCTTTCCAACAGTACAAGAAACCTTCTTCCATTTCCTCTTTTGTCATTTTCTTAGGTTGGAATACACAGTGAGCTCCGTTGTACAAATCGAAATCTTCAGTTAAGATACGATTTTTTGCTTTATATTTTCGCCACATCGGAGTTCCCGGATACGGAGTAGCAAGCCAGAATTCTACAAATCTGATTTTATTTCGTTCCAAGAATTTCAAATGTTTTTCAAAAATATCTTTAGTGTCAGATTCCAAGCCCATTGTAACAGACGCAAATATTTCCAATCCGGCGTCTCTCATGCGTTTGAAGTTTGTTTCTGCTTCTTCCGGCATATCGTGTGTTACAGCTTTCATACTGATAGGGTCAAATCCCGTTACACAGTACAAATGGTCTACACCGGCGTCTTTTACCAAACGAAGCAATTTTTCATCTTTGGTAAGCATAGCCGAACCTGAAAGGAAGATTGACTTTTTATAATTCAAATCTTTCAAACGAGTAAAAAAGTCATACGCATATTTTTCCGTAGCTTCGGTCGGAAACAAAAGTTGGTCATCGGCAATGAACAATCCGTCCATATCCATATTCATTTCAATTTCTTTAATAACATGTTCAGGCGGACGCATTCTTATACAATTACCGTGAGCTCCCGGAATCGCACAATAATTACAACGCATGTCACAACCGCGGAAACATTGTACAAGTACAGGCTTCCAGTCGTAACCTTTTTTATTTTTAAACAAACGGCGATCCGGCATAACATAATTTGCCATATCAAAAGTATTGTCACCGATATAAAATTCTTGCAATTTGCCTTTTTTTGCATCTTCCAAAACTTGCGGATAAGTTTGTTCGGCTTCACCGATACAAACAGCGTCACAATGTTTTTTCGCATCTTCCGGATAATTTGTCGGCAATATTCCGCCCATTACAGTTTTCACGCCTCTGGCACGGAAAGTGTCCCCGATTTCATAAGCATGTTTTGCCTGCGGAGTAAAACAGTTGATAACAACTAAATCAAAATGTTCATCGTACGGAATCGGGTCAAGGTTACCGTCTGCAAAATGAACTTCGTGTTCGTCCGGTGTCAAAGCTGTCATAATCGGAATACCGAGTGACGGCGTACTTTTGTACGACGCATATAAAGGAAATTTAAGAGCTTCCAAAATCCCCGGATTTGTTTCCAGATATTTTTTGAAATGCGGATAAACGAAAAGAATTTTCATAAAATGTCCTGCTTATATAAAATTAAAGTGCCTGAAATATAACATACATTTAAATACAACGCATAAATATTTTTTTTACATAAAATAATGTAAATCTTGAGTAATATTGAAACTACTATATGATTGAAGTAAAATGACTTATCAGGAGGTAAAATAATGAAGCATTACTTACTCCTCTTAATTCTACTGTTTTTGTCCGGTTGTGATATTTGTGAACCAGTAGTAGATTTTGCCAGAGACCCTCATTGTGAATACAATCCCTCAAAAGCCGGTGCAGACATTGTAGAACAGTATTACATTACAAATTTACTTCAAGAAAAACAAAGACCTTTTTCAATTTGTTTTGATGAGTATGAAAATAAGTTTTATTTTATAGCACGCTCTGCACCATCACAAAATTATTATATTTATACAGTTGATAAATTGACTATGAAATTAGAAAGAAAGAAAAGGATTTACTCTTCTGTTTACGAATTTACAATACATAATAATAAAATATTATTTCCTGAGACTGAAAGCAAAATTTTTTGTGCTATTGATTTATCTGATAATACTGTAGAAGAAATCGATACAGTCGAAATGTTCGGATTAGATATCAATGATATCATTTACTTTGGTGTAGATAGAGCAACAGACAGATTCTATTTAAATAAAAAAGGAAACATACTTCAATTTTTTACTTACGATGAGACTAACAGTACTTATTCTGCAAATGAATCAATAAGCATCTCCGGTTATAAATCATATAATTTAAGACTTTATAATAATTCTATATATCGATATTTTTCAACAATAAAAATAAACGGAGATTGTCCTGCATACATTTATATTCACAATTTATCTGATGTATCTATCATAGAAAAAGAAATAGACTTGAATTATCTTAATTCCATATATGCTTATAATGTATCATACGATGGTGAATTTATCTGGACTATCACTAATGACAAGAATTGTAATTTGCAACTGTTAAAACTTAAATTGTTGTGAAAATGAAAAAAGCCGGCAAGAGGATTTACCTTATGACCGGCTTGTTCTGTATACTAATTAAACTCAGAAGGCGTTTCTAAACAACGATGTGGTTTATCTGTATAATCATTAATAATCTTAAATGTTACTATGAATATTATGAAACTCATAAATAAATAACATCTACTGCCACTTGCATAAACTGTCGGAGAAAAAGCAACTATAAGAGCAGAACAATATCCGGCACAGACAAGAAAAACATTAAAAAGACCTTCTTTCTTTTTTTTCATTACTGAATAAATTTGATATAAGAAACAAACTCCTACTACTGTCAAAACTAAACATTCAAACAAAATTGCAACGTATGAATGTGTCGAAAATTTTGCAAGTTGATTGTTTGAAAGAATGAAGTCTTTTTTCAAGATATTCAAAGCGAAGCAAAATACTATAAAAAGATTTAATATAATTTGCATAATAAAATTGGACTTGCTTTTCTTATAAAAAAGAATCGTTAAAACTATACAAAGCGGAACAATAATAAAATTCATTTCCTTTAATGAAAAATAATAACTCAAAATTGTAAGAAGTCCAATTTGGCATTTTTCAAAAATTGAAAGAGTCAAATATTCCGGAAACCAAGTTGTAATTTCTTTCGAAAAACGGATTTTATTTCCGGGACAAGAAAGAATAAAAATTAGTGAAGCTATACAAATAAAAATAACGGCAATAAAATAAAAGTTATTCTTTTGAAATTGACGATTTTTTAACAAACTAAAAATTAAAAATGAAACATTCAAACCAAATATTAAAACTGCAACTTGCTCTTGATTTGTTGCAAAAATCAAAAGCAAAAGAGAAAGAATAACACTCGTTTTTGACAAAGTTTTTCTTTCAAATATTTTCTTTTCAACCACAAACGCCGGCAATGCAGCAGCAACCGGCCATAAATAATTTACGGTAGTCGCACCCCAACCTGCTGTACATAAAGAAAAGTAAGGGGTAAGAAATAAAATAACCGCATAAACAATAGCTGCATATTTTTTATCATTCAAACAAATTGAAACAATGCTTTCTGCGATTACGACAAAAACTACAACATCAAGAAAACGCCAAAGTCCAAAATTCAACCAATAGCAATTAATAAGAACTGTTTCTATAACCAAACGAGAAGACCAAGTATTGTAGCGGTCTTTTAAGAAATCAAAAAATGTCCTTCCTTCTAATGCTGAATTAAAATAATTTACATCATCGCCGCCTTGTACAAGGCAAAAATGAACCACACAAATAATGAGCGTAAAGAAAAACAACGGAATATAATGCATCCATTCTTCAGTTGAAATCTTACTTATTTTATTTGAAAAATATGTGAAAACATCTGTCTTTGCATTTAAAATGTTTTCCCACAGTTTTATAAGAAAATAAAAAGCCAATATAAAACCATAAAAAGCGATATTGAGACTTATCAACGTGTTATTCCAATGTGCATGATTTAGTCCTCTACTGATTTTTCTTTCAACAAATGAAATAATAAAATTTCTAACCTCCGGAACAAAAACAATAAGAAGGCAAAATGCCGCAATCAAACACAAACATTTCATGATTTTTATCAAGATTCTATTTTCTTTTTTCATATTTTATTCTTCTCCTATTTCACAACATAAAAAGGGTATAGTTTTACTTCAGCGTAGATTTGTCAAAATTATTCACAAAAAAAACTGAAGACCTTTCTAAAAAAGAAAGAGAACTTCAGTTTCCTAATTAAGAATAATAAAAAAACTTATTTGTTGTTTTGAGGTAACAAAATCACCAAAACCAAAAGCTCTGCTACAAGTGCCAAAAGCCATTCTGACATGTCGCCTTTGATTGTAACGCCGTTATTAAATTTCATTCCCCATACGATTTTTGTCAAAACGATTTGAGCAGCCCAACAAATTGTGATTGCAAGAGTTCCCATTGACAAAATATTTGACGGAATGATTCCGAAACACCAAAGAATCAAGAAGATTCCGCAAACCATATTTACAACAGCAAATACAGTCGGCAACCAATCAAAATCTTTCGGTGCCTTAAATTCAAACATTCCCAAATCACCTTTGATAATTCCCAAACCTATGATTCCCAACATTAAGAAAAATATTCCGGTCATCAAGCGAACAATCGAAAAAGAAGATGTTTTAGCCATAAAAAGCCTCCCATAAAAATTATTGTATAAAACTTTTTACCGTTTTCCACCGTTTCTTGTCAACCAAGTAAAATTTTTTAACTAATTGGGCATAAGGATAATCGCTCATGCTGTCGGAAAAACCTACAGATTCTTCTTTATCTATTTCATTTTCCGGCAGTTTTTCCAAAATGCGACGAATCTTTTCCTGTCCTTTGCAATTTTCTCCTACTATTTTCCATTTACCGTCGCAAAACTCCGCTCTGGTTCCAAAGAAATAATCGACATCAAAATATTCTGCTAGATAACGAAAATATACTTCCGGTGAAGCCGTTGCAAATATTATCGTATAGCCTGCTTTTTTATATTCTTGTACGACATTTTCCACACCGTCTTTCAAATCGGGGATAATACGCTCTGCTACAAATTTTCCGGAAAACTCGGCAACTTCCGCTTCACTCAAGCCGTCAGCAAGCGAAAGCCATTTTTCTTTATAACGAGTCAATTTCTTGGGATTTCCGATTGTCGTAAGCCCTAAAAGTACCAAACCGGGAACTTTCAGCCAACCGATTTTTTTCTTATTTAAGACCAATTTAATCCATTTTAAAAAACTGTCATAAGGAATAAGGGTTTTATCAATATCAAATAATGCAATTTTGTTCATGAGGCACAAAATAAACTTTTTTTACCAAATACGTCAATACAGAAAAAAAGTTATAAAATCGAATACCTTTTTTGTCCTTTTATAAATATAATGATATGCATGAGAAAAATTATATTTATATTAACATTAGTAATGTCATTCTTTACATTACACAGTCAAGAAAAACAAATTGAACTTTCAATGGTGGACATAGTTTCCGGCAAAGACCGATATTATTTTGAACTGGTTAAACGTAGCTTGGAGAACTACGGTTATGAAGTCAAATTAAATATCAAAAATGATATTCCGCTCTTGCGAGTAGACGAATATTTATTTTCATCAAAAATCGATGCTCACTTTTTTATGGATAATGCAACTCGTCGAAAAAGATTTCCTAATTTTGCAAATGTAGGTCTTACAAACGGTCTTATCGGAAAACGTGTACTTTTTATACCTTCCGGTCGTGCCGATGTTTATAAAGATATTAAAAGTTTGGAAGATTTCAGAGCTTTGAATAAAGTCGGTGCTTTCGGTGAAGGCTGGACCGATGTCAAAATCTGGAAACAAAATAATTTGAAATATTACGAAAAAAGCGGCGACTATCGTTTGATATTTGATATGTTAAAATCTCAACGTCGCGGTATCGATTATTTTTCACGAGGAGCAATGGAAATCATCAGTGAATCAAAATTGTATCCGCAACTTGATATTGAGCCACATTTACTTTTTGTTTATGATATGGATTTTAAATTCTTTTTCTCACCTAAAGCCGTAGATAAAAAAGAAATTGTAGAAGCCGCAATCATCGAAGCAAAAAAATCCGGTTTAATGGATAAAATGTTAGAAGAGTTTTATCCTGAAATTTTCAGTACTGAAAACGGATTAAATATATTAAACCGTGTTGAATTGCATTTGGATGTACCGGAAGAAGTTCTTCCTAAAGAAAAATAATTTACATCCTGATTATTTTATGTATTTTCAGACGAAGCCTTTTTTGCTTCGTCTTTTTTATTTTTATATTAAGGAATTAAATATGAACACTGATTTATTACGCCATAAATTAAAAGAGCGATTTTGCCGTTATGCCGAAATCTGGACTACAAGTGACAGCTCCGCCGCCGACAACGGGATTCTTCCTTCAACTCCACGCCAACTAAACCTTGCAAAAGTACTTGTGGATGAATTAAAAACTATGGGAATCGATAATGCTGAAATCTCAGCCGACGGTTACGTTACGGCTTCAATTCCCGCTACATCCGGTAACGACTCAATTCTGCTTTGTGCTCATTTAGATACAAGTGAAGATGTCAGCGGTGAAAATGTTACCGTGCAACTCCACGAAAATTATAGCGGTACACCTATTTATTTAAAAAACGAGATTGTTTTAAATCCGGAAAATAATCCGCAACTGGCAGCATGTGCAAATACATCAGACACTATTATCACTTCTGACGGTTCTACACTTCTGGGAGCCGATGACAAAGCCGGAATCTCCGCAATTATGACAGCAACAGAATATTTACTCGCTCATCCGGAAATCCCGCACTGCAAACTGGAGCTCCTTTTCACCCCGGACGAGGAAACCGGACACGGAATGGATAAAGTACCTCTGGACAAAATAAAATCAAAAATCGGATATACCGTAGACGGCGGAGATTCCTCCGAAATCGAAGCTGAATGTTTCAACGCATACAGTGTTTCTGTTGATTTCATCGGAATTGCAATGCATTTCGGTTACGCCAAAGGAAAAATGCAAAATGCCGTAATAATGGCTTCAAATTTTATTCAACTTTTACCACGCAATGAAAGCCCGGAAGCTACCGACGGTTATGACGGGTATTATTGTGCAACAAATATCACCGGAAATGTAGAAGCTGCTCATATCGATATAATACTTCGTGATTTTTCGACCGCCGAAATTGAACGTCGAATTGCTGCATTAAAAACTTTCGCTCAATGTATTGAATCGCAATTCCCCGGCGGAAAAGTAATTTTAAATATTCGCAAACAGTATTCTAATATGAAAGAAGAAATTGACCGATTCCCCGAAGTCTTAGAAAATTTAAAACAAGCCGTAAAAAACGCCGGCGGTAATTCCGAATTGTCTCCGATTCGAGGAGGAACAGACGGTTCTCGATTAACAGAATTGGGAATTCCTACGCCAAACATTTTTACCGGCGGTCACAATTTTCATTCTCGTCAAGAATGGCTATCTTTAAATCAATTGGAATTATCTTGTAAAACATTGATTGAACTGGCAAAACTATATGCAAGATAGAATTAATAGTGTTATATATTGCTGATTTTTTTTAAGGAGCTAAAAAATGAAAGTCGTAGTTGGTTTATCCGGAGGCGTAGATTCTACTGTTACTGCAATGTTGTTGAAAGAAGCCGGACATGATGTTACCGGAATTACTATGAAAATTTGGAAAGACGGCAGATATAAAGGCGGAACAAAAGATGCCTGCTTAAGTCCTAGAGAAAATGACGATGTAGCCAAAACCAAACAACTTTGTGAATCTATCGGAATTACACATTACGATTTTGACTGTTCCGACGAATACGAAAAAGTTGTAATTGAAAACTTCCGCCAAGAATATCTTGCCGGAAATACGCCTAACCCGTGCGTTCGTTGTAATAGTTTTATGAAATTCGGAGTTTTACCTAATCTAGCAAGAAAAGCCGGTTTGGAATTTGAAAAATTTGCTACCGGACATTATGCACGAATAGAACAAAATGAAGCCGGACGATATCTTTTATCCGTTGCCGCTGATAAAACCAAAGACCAATCCTATTTCTTATACAGGCTCAATCAACAGCAACTTGCAACATTAATGTTACCTTTAGGTAATCTTACAAAAGCAGAAGTGCGAGATTATGCTCGAAAAGCCCAATTAGCTGTCAGTGACAAACCTGACAGTCAAGATTTCTACAGCGGCGACCACAATGAATTATTAGAAACACCGGACAGAGAAGGAAATATAATAGATTTATCCGGAAAAATTCTCGGTAAGCACAAAGGCTTCTGGCATTACACTATCGGACAACGACGCGGACTCGGTATCGGAGCCGGCAGCCCATTGTATGTTGTAGAGCTGAACGCCTGTCGCAATGAAGTAATTGTCGGAAGTGCAAACGATACAATCCGAAATAAAATCAGAATCCATTCATGTAATTGGGTATCTGTCAATGCACCGGAAACTTCTTTAAATGTTGCGGTAAAAGTTCGTTCTGCCTCAAAACCGGTTCCTGCGATTTTAAAACCTCTCGATAAAGATTTATTTGAGTTGGAATTCCCGGACGGCGTTTCTGCTGCAGCTGCCGGACAATCAGCTGTTGTTTATGACGGCGACTTATTATTAGGCGGCGGAATAATTACAATCCCTGAAAAAAACTAACACTTGAATATATATAAAAAAATCCCACTCAGCACAAAATGTAAGCTGAAGTGGGATTTTTTTGTTTTTTAGCTTTTGTTTTTATTATCGACTTTTATCTGCATATATTGCAAATGTACCAGAAGATACACATTGAATTTTTACGTAAATGTATTGGCTCGAAAGATATAAACAAGAAGGTCCAAAAGTTCCGTTATCAACAGAACTCCTAAATACATTTCCTGTCTGATTATAAAAATCTCCGACAACATCACTTGTGAATGCGTCATCGCCACTATCCATATCAAAAAAGCTTATTGTATATGTATATGGGTTACTTGGTTGAGATGCATAAAATCTAAACCAATAAGTCTCTCCTGCCGTTACATTTGCATAAATTGCATTACTCGTTCCGGTTCCTTCGATTTCATTATATACAGTCGGCGGTGTCCATGAAGCGGGAACATAAACTGTTTTATAATTACTATAATCACTACTTGTAGATGAATTAACTGCTTTTATCCAAAAATAATAAGTTACATCATCTTTTGGTTTTGAAATTGTTGCAGAAGTTGATGTCTCATAATCTAAGTATGTTTTGCTAGTTCCTGTTGTACTGTAATATATTTCATAATATTCACAATTACTTACACTAGACCATGATAAACTTATTTTTCCTGTTGTTTCGCTATATGAAGCTGAAGTTAGAGTAGGTGCGGAAAGATATGCCGGTTCGTCAGGGTAGTCCGGTTCTGGTTCATCCGGATAATCAGGTTCCGGTTCTTCCTCTTTATCGTTATTACTTCCGCCGCCGACAGTTGTATTAGAAGGTTTTGAAGTATACCAAGTTCCACTGACTTTACCGGCACTTTTTGATTCAGGTAAAAAATAACCATCTTGAGCTGTCAAATCTCCAGTTTGATTACTGCTTCCGTCATTGAAAATGACATTGGAATAATTAACTGTTGCACCGTACCAGCCACTACTTTCTTTTGTCATTAACTCTCCAGGCCATTTTGCATTTGAGCTCGAGCCACTCCAAGCATACACATAAACACTGCCCCAATCTGCAATACTGTTTGTACAAAAATGTACAGTGTAAGATGTTGAAGATTCTGTAGATTGATTGTTTTCATTATTGCTGTTATCAGAATCTTCTGTGGCTTCAGTACAACTGATTAATAAAGCCAGTGCTAATACAATTAGCATCCATAATTGTTTTCTCATATTTAAACTCCTTAATTTTTTATCGAGAAAAAGCAAATCATTCTCGTTGATTTCGAGAATAACTCTTACTATTCTCGATGTCAAGTCGTTTTATTCTTATTATTTTCGATTATATTGAGAATATATGGAATCTTATGTTGATGATTTTAGGCTGAATATTAAATTTTATCGTGAACAACAAGGCATTACGCAAACACAGCTTTCTATAATTTGTGATTGCGGAACCGGTACTATCGGAGGAATAGAATCCGGAAAGGCTAAACCGTCTTTTGATATGATTATAAAAATTGCAGAAGCTCTAAAAGTTCATCCTGCGGATTTGTTTATGCGAAATGTGACACAAAATCGTGACTGTATAAGAAAAGAATTACAAAATCATTTTAATAAAATTATCAATAGCTTGTAGTTTTATTATGTTTTCGTTTCATAAAAAGCGTATCTCCAATTTTCGGTGATACGCTTTTAATTTTTACTCTATAAAAATGTCCGGTTCGTTAGGAATAATAATCGCCGCAATGATATAAATAAATATTCCGCTGCCGATTCCAAAGAATGACAACGCCACAGTAAGCAAGCGTACCAAAGTCGGGTCAATATTAAAATATTTTGCTATTCCGCCGCATACTCCAAAAATCATTCTTTCACGAGATTTATAAAGTCGCTTTCTAAAATCCGGTTCTTCGTTCATTTTCTACTCCTTATTCTTCTGTATTACCAGCACCTTTTATATAATTCTTACCTTTTCTGCTTCCTTCCGGTACTGCAGAATCAAACTCCAATTTGTTCCCGAGCAAATCCGTATTGTCATAAGTTACATTAAACTTAGCACCCATTTGACTTCGAAGCCAAGTAAACTTTTCCAATTCGTTATTTTCAAATATATAAGAATGCAGTTTGTCTTCCTCTTTAAATGAAAAATACATCAAATGTTTGTTATTCGCCGAAACATTTGGTGCTTTTACAATATTATCGGTAAACAAGATTTTTCTTTCCTTATCACCAAGCTGTCCGCCGACACTCAAACAATGAAAAGCATTCCAGCCCCAGTCAATTCCGTAATTACTGCTGATAAAAGCTGCTTCTTCTTCAGCGGTAATATTATAATTTATTTCATTTCCGCTGATTTCAATATTATCTGCCGCAAAATCATTCTCTTTCAATGTATCATAGCAAAACATTTTTGTAATCGGCGAACTTCCCGGATGTACGTTAAATACATTATTTTTCACTGTATCAACATTCAGTGTAAAACCATCTACACTGCCGTAAATATTAAACTCATTGTCGCTTATTTCACCGCCGAGATATGAAAAACTTCCTAGTTTTCCGTAAACATTTACAGTATTACCGATAAACTTTCCTTTGTTTTTGAACACGCTGCAAATCCCGGTAGAATCTTCCGCAAAGTTTATCGTATTTCCCTCAATCACTACATTTTTGCGAGAGTCAAATATTACACCGCCGGAACCGGTCATTGTCAAATCTATAATATTGTCACGAATGTAAGTCGTATTATCCAATGTTCCGCAAGTTATAAGATTTGACGGTATTTCTGCGATAATATGATTTTTTTCAAACACAATATCTTTCAACCCGTAAGAATCATTATATCCCAGTGTAACAGCCATTACACGGCGACTGGCTGTAGAATTGCTCGGATACATTGTATTTCCCGCCACTCGTACATTGTGAACATACGCAGTCGGAGCATACCAATATTGACTTGAAAAAATCCCCAACATTTCATCATGGCAATTTTGGTACATCGTATTATTAAGGATTTCTACATTTTCCGTTCCGCGACCGTAAAAATCCATTACGCCGACACACGCACCACGTTCTACGCCGCTTAAATTTGTAAGAACACAATTTTCTACTTTCGAGTTTTTTACGGCAGAATACAAAGTCACATTTGTATATTGTCGGTCCAAAGTAGGGTCATCGTCCTGAACGTGCAGGTCTACATAAACCTCGCAATTTTTTATTGTTACATAATTACAATCCACAAGCACAAGTTGGCGATAATAACGAGTCGGCTTTGTTTCACGAGCTTCGATACGCACGCCGTCCATCACCATATTTTCCGACCACCATATCGAAAAGAAAAACTCCCACCATGTTTGATAGCCGTTATCTGTATAAATAACCGACTTGCATTTTCCGTCCGAGTCACGAACGCCTTCCATCGTGAAGTTTTTCATCCCGACATTAAACTGCTGTGCAAATCTATATTCTCCGGGATGTATAAATATCTTTGTCGCATGTTTAGCGTCTTCGCTGTTTTCTGAAAGTATGCTCATTGCCTCCCAAAATCTCGGCACGTCGTCGTTAATTTCATATTTCGCTTTTTCTTCATCTTGCCAATCTGTATAAGGGCACAAAATGTCTTCATCGCCGGAAGTTATCTGTCGGCAATATCCTGCTCCGAATTGGCGAATACTTACAGTCATATCTTGCAATTCATAGTTTACAATTTGCCCCGTGCCGGTACGCATTGTAGAAAACTTCTTGTCGTTGGTACGCAACGCAGTGTAATAAGTCGCCGCACCGCCGTCGTTTTCCTCATAGTAACCTCTGGTTGTCAATTTCACTCCAGGTTTCAACTTCGTATTGTATTTTTGCAAATCAAGTGCTGTCGCAAACTCAAGTTCTGTTATCGTTTCGTCAAGCGGAGCGTCGCTGTTTTCAAAAATCGTATTATAAACATACCCCCAGACTTCCCAATGGTAGCCGACTTTTCTCATGGTATACCAATGAATATCTTCATTATCACGCAATATGTCGTATGTCGCACCCGAATATTTGATTACACGTTTAGAAACTTCTTCTACATTGTTCAGAATTTCTTTCGGTTCGGTAACAATTCCGTCAGTAAAATCTCCGCCCGCATTAAAAGCTTGGTAACCGTCTCGACTGTTACCGGTAGGATAATTGCTTTCGTCAAAAGCTACAAACCAAATATGAAAAGCCGGTTTTTCCGGAATAACATTGAATTTTTCATCCGGTGTCGCTTTAGCCGTTGCCGGTTCTGACTTGAGCTTGCCAATTTCTTGTGAATACAGAAAAAACTCATATTCTTTTCCGTTTTCCAAATCACTCACCGTAAAATAGCCGTCTGCCGCAGTGACTTCAATTTCTTTTCCGTCATAGCTTAAAATATATTTGTAGTTCGAATCATCAAAAGATTTCCACGTCAATAAAACAGAAGCATTTCCGGCAATCGCCTGAAATTTTTTAGGAACTTCAGGAACTTTCGCCGTACGTTTTTCCAGATTTACGCATTCATTTTCACAAAGATTACAACCACAAATCATCATTAATACAAAAAATAATCCTACAATCTTTTGTTTCACTTTATTCTCCCTGATTTTATCAATCCATCATTTTCACGACTAAACCTTTCAAATAAAAACCTTCAGGATAAGGAAGCCCAACCGGATGATCCGCAGCTTGTTGCAAATATTGTACAATCTGTCCGCACCGACCGGCGTCAAGAGCTGCGTCGGCTACAACTTTTTGAAATAAATCCGCAGTCATCAAACCGGAACACGAAAATGTCATCAATGTTCCGCCGGGCGAAAGTAAACTCATCGCAAGACGGTTTATATCTTTGTAACCGCGACACGCTCCGGTAAGTTGAGATTTATTTTCCGCAAACTTCGGCGGATCAAGTATTATCAAATCAAACTTTTCGCCGGTTTTAGCTTTTTCTCGCAAATACATAAAAACATCAGCTTTTACAAACTTCACTTTGTTTACATCAAAGCCGTTTATTTCCACATTTTGCCGTGCAATATCAAGTGCCGCCTGCGAAACATCGACATTGTAAACTTCACGAGCTTTTCCTTTGAGTGCATACAACGCAAAACCGCCGGTATAACTGAAACAATTCAAAACTTTTGCATTCTCCGAATATCTTGCTGTAACGGCACGATTGTCACGTTGGTCTAAATAATAACCGGTTTTGTGCCCGTTTTTTAAATCTACAACCATTTTAACGCCGTTATTTTCTGTCATTACGATATTTTCCGGCGGTTCCGTTCCGCTGATAACACCGGTTCGCTCTTTCAGTCCTTCTTTTTTTCTCACGGCAACATCAGAACGCTCATAAATTGAATAACCGGGAAAAACATTTTTTAACGCAGTAAAAAGTTCTTCTTTGTGATATTCGATTCCTGCACTTAACAATTCCAACACAATATAATCATTGTAAACATCGGCAATCAATCCGGGCAAAAGGTCTGATTCCGCAGCAATCAATCTGTATGCCGAAAGTTCTTTCTCGGCAATCAAAGCTTTCCGAAGTTCTTTTGCCGTCTTTATACGCTTTTCAAAAAATGCGACATCTATTTTTTCATCTCGGTCAAACGTCCAAACTCTTGCACGGATTGTCGAAATCGGCGAGTAAGCACCGCGAGCCAGCCATTGTCCTTTGCTGTCAAATATTTCACAATCCGCACCGCTGATAACTTCGCCCTCCACTTTTTTCACAGCTTGCGAAAATATCCACGGATGACGACGTAATAAAGACTTTTCTCGTCCGCCGACTAAATATACATTTATCATTATTCACACCTTTTTAAATAAATAAGGCATTTTAACAATTTGGTTTGGAAAAATAAAGATTCAAGTTCGATTCGGAATAAACTAAAAATCTGAGATGTTTTTGATTTAGCGAAATAGAATTACAAAAGGCATTTATATTCTTCTATAAGTTTTTCTTTTGACCAGCGACCTTGATTTGCCGGGCTTGTAGACGGTAAATATTTAAATGGAACGGAATACAATTTTGCACAATGTTTTTTATAAAGTTCAAATGCTGTTTTGCCAGTACAAAAAATTTGCCTTATTTTTGATTTACTCAAAATCTCCGAGAAATCATTGGGTTTTGTTTGTTTTATTGAAGAATCTTCGCTGCCGTTAATCTCACATTCGGCCAGTACATCCCACAAAGCTATTTTATGTCGCAAAAGAAAATCTATTCTTTCCGCAATAGCTGCATTTTTATCTGTTGAGTTATTTTTATGAACAAAAGATTCGCCGAAAACCTCCGCCATTACCGGCCAAAAACGATTTTGAGAATGCATGTAAAAAAATCCGGCATTTCTTGATGCAGTTGACGGCATTGAACCCAATATTAAAACTGAACTGTCACTATTCCAAATCGGATTTATTTCATGAATAACACGCATTTATTCCTCAAAATTATATTTTAAATCTTTTTGTCATTTTTTTAGGAGCAAAAAAAATAATCTTACAATGACTAAAACAGTTCTTCTTCAAAGCCTTCCGGCAAAGAATACTCTATTTGTTTTGCAATTTTAAACATTATATCTTTGTTATAAAGCATTGCACATAAATACAAACCGAGGTCTATCCCGGCGGTTACTCCTGCGGCAGTAATAATATTGCCGTCCGGAACAATACGCTTGTCTACACCATTACAGCCATAATCTCTTATGCAAGAAAGCAAATTATGATGTGTTGTTATATTTTTATTATTAAGAAAACCTGCTCTACCTAAAATCAAAGCTCCGCTGCAAACCGAAATTAATTTGCCGTTCGGATTAGCTGTTTTTATATAAGAAATAAAATTTTCATCATTTATCAAACGACGAGTGCCCAATCCGCCGGGAATTATAACCATGTCGTATGGTTTCAGAGTCTGACCGACCTTTTCAATATTAAAAGCTATTTTACCGGTAGAATCTTTTACTGTTTGCTCCAATCCGCAAATATCAATATGGAAATTATCATCAAATCCCATGGACTTTATGCGAGACAAAGAATCGTACACGCCTATAAAATCTAAAGCCGTAATTCCGTCGTAAATCACAAACGCAGTCTTCATTACACCAATCCGATATTATTCTATTTCATCTTTAGGTTGATATTTAGCATAATTGGTTACAATGCTAAAAGTACCGTCACTTTCTTTTATTCCCGTCACTAAAATCTTTACCCACATATATTGTCCGTCTTTTTTTCGAGCTCTGTAAGCATAAGATATAGATTCTTGGCAATTTCCGGAAAAAATATGACGCATTTTTAATATAAATCCCGGTAAATCCATCGGATGTACAATGCTCGAACACTCTTTTTCCGTCCATGTCAAAACTTCTTCCTGAGAAAAACCTGACAATTCTTCAAAAGCTCGGTTTGTTCTTATTACCTTCATTTTTATGGATGACAATATTTTGCCGGAACGCTTAGTTACTTTCAGTAAACACATTCCTACCGGAGAATTATCTATTATTATATTCATTTGAGATTTAAATCTCATTAACTCTGTTTCAGAACTTTTTTCCAAAGTAATATTATCAGCCAAAATATACAGCATGTATCTTTGTCCGGTAGAACTGATTTTCCAAATATGAAATTTTACCCAAATGATTTCATTAGTTTCTTTTCGCTGATATTTGAATACACACTGAGCTTCACTTTCACTCGAAATTGCATATTCTACTGCCGCCCGAAATTGCAACATATCGCCGGCGTCAAATTTATCAAAAAAGTTTTTCTTAAATTCCTTACAAGGTGTATCCTTATAGCCAAACAAATCTAAAAACTTGTTATTAATTCTGATAAACGAAACATTATCGTGTTGAGTTTCTAAAATTGCAGCAGCTCCGGTATAATTGGTAAACATCACCGTTTCGCTTGATTCCGGATTATAAAGATTATTAATGTTTAAATTACCGACAAAATGCTCTTTCTTATGAAGAATCTCTTTTCGTGATGCCTCAACCAAATCTTCAAACTGACATTGCGGCATTGGTTTGGCATACAAAAAACCTTGTATTACATCACAACCGACACTTTTCAAATAATCGGCTTGGGAAATCGTCTCTACACCTTCTGCTACGGTAAACAACTCTAAATCCTGTGCCATACGAATAAGCGAACTTATTATATTACCGCCTTTATCCATATTTGTATTACCGCGTAAAAATCCCATATCCAATTTTAAAATGTCAATCGGCATATTTCTCAAAGTATTCAATGATGAATAACCACTTCCGAAATCATCCATTGCAATAGAAAATCCCAAATTGCGAATTTCATTAATTCGTCTTATAAATTGAGCCTGGTCATTTATATATGCACTCTCGGTTATTTCAAAATGAATAAAATCTGTCGGAATGTCATATTCTTTTTTTAGCTCTGCAATAACATCAATAATCTCATCTGTTTCTAAACTTATACGAGAAATATTCAAAGAAATTGGAACCGGCTCAAAATTATCATCAAGCCAGTGTTTTATTGTCTCAAAAGCTTTTCGCCAAATATATTGGTCCAGTTCTTTTACAAAACCGTTCTTTTCAAAAATCGGAACAAAAACTCCCGGTGAAATTACGGTTCCGTCATCTTGAATCCAACGACATAAAACTTCAGCTCCGACCATAGCTCCCGATGAATGATTATATTGCGGTTGAAAATACAAAACAAACTCATCATTTTCCAAAGCTTTTCGCATTTGTGCCGTAATCGAAGCTTCCAAAAGAAGTTTTTCACGCATTTCTTTATTATAAAAATTGTAAGTATTAAAACTCTTGTCATTTGCTTTATTCATTGCAAATACGGCAAAGTTCATTATTCGTTCTACCGGTTCATTGTTATACCCGATATTACATAAACCAAAACGCATTGTTACTGGGAAATCTACCCCCAAATGTAAACAATCAAAGTTTGTATTTTTTAACAATTCATTCAAACTTTCTTCTGTTGACGGAATACATAATCCAAAAGAACCGGCACCTAATCTGGCACAAATTCCTTGTTTCCCCGCAATCATCTGAATTGTCGAAGCCAAATATAAAAGTACTTCATTACCGATATCATAGCCGTACAAATCATTTATGATATTAAATTTATTAATATCACCTATACAAAGGACAAATTGCTTTTCCGGATTTTGCTTTTGTAATGCAATAACACTCTTTTTAAACGTCATAATATTCGGCAATCCGGTTTGAGCGTCCGTACTGTATCTTATTTCCAATTCTTCATTTGTATAATGAATACAGTTTTCCATTTTTGCATATCCGCAAGCTACTGCTTCCGCTAAATCCTTACAAGTTTTATAACCGCAAGAATTACAATTCATTGTTTGCTTTTCTTTAGAATCTTTATGCATTAATATAAAAATTCTTTCTGTTACATTCGCCGGAATTCTATAGTGCTGTCGATAAAAATCTTCAAATTCTCTTTCAAAATCTTCGAGATTTAAATCTGCAAAAAGCTTATTTAATTGAATAAAATTATCTTCTAGATTATTTAAAATTGAAAATTTAGAAAAAGCTTCGAGACGTTTCTTCTGATATTCTACAATAATATTATATGAATTATGACCTCTGTTATGAACGCCCCCGCCGGAAACACAACCGGTACGACAATTCATAAAATCTACCAACACGGGATTGAAAAAAGCAGAGTCATCTTTTCGAGAATGAAAATGCAAAAGGTTTTTACTTGCTTCCTCTACGCCTTCATAATTCAAAATCATTTCTGTCTTAGGAAAAAAGATTTCAACCATTTCTTTAAAACTTCCGTTTATAGTCGCAATATTTCCCAAGCTGTTTGCTTTTAAATCACTTTCAGCATGATAATTATCAAGTGATTTATCGCCTATATGGTTCATCAAACTGCCATAAGTGATATTGTAATTTACATTTTGTCCGGTTTTAACGGAATTAAATTCATCTCTTCGGGCAATACACGGTCCGATAAATGCCATCTTTGATGTATCACCTAAATATTTATGGGCATAAATTGCCGTACATACTACATGCGATTGAACCGGAATAATATGTTCAATCAACTCCGGTGCATAATGTTCCACATAATTTATCAAAACCGGACAAGTCTGAGCTATATACTTTTTTGTCCCCTTACGATTTGCATGACTACGAATATAATTTACATGAGCCCAAAGTGAAATCTCAGCACCGTAACCTGAATCGTAAATCTTATTAACACCTAGAGAGCGCAAATATCCCAAAATTTTATAAGCTTCCTCTGCATAAATCAAATAAAACGTCGGATCTATCACTACCGAAACTTTCTCTCCGGCTTTTAAAGCATCAAAAAAAAGTTGCCAATCATCCTGATAAGTTCTTGCTTCATGAGCACAGATTGTAAGGCAATTTCCGCAATGAATACATTTTTCGCTATGAACATTTATTTTATACTTTCCGTCTTCCACAATACAAACATTAGCACCGCTTACAGAACATGTAGTTAAACATTTATTACAGCCGATACATTTATCGTTTGTAAAAATCATTCCGTTATTAAATCGTTTCATTTTCCCACCTCATCTTTCTTTACTCAAAAACCGCAAGTACCAGTGTTTGATTTAATTGGGTGTAATTTATTTGCTCCCCGAAACCCGAAAGACCTATAAAATCACCTAATTCAGATTTCAGATTTTGGTTAAAAGCCTCAAACGTATTATTTTTTTCAAATAATTTTGAACGATTGAAACAATTAACGGCAATTGTAAATGCCGGTTTTTCAATAACGCTTTTAATCGCTTTCGCCGTTATTTCTCGTACAGTTTCAAAGTCATTAAGTTCCAACATACACAATCTTGTATAATTGTAGATTCTTACATAAAAACTGACACTGCCTTTATCTAAAATTTTGTCATAATCGGTAATATAAATCTGCCCGTCTTGGACACGCCCAAAAGGATGATAAAGAGTATACTGCGGCAACTCCTCTTCCTTTATTCCCAACGTCTGAGCAATAACTTCCGCCGCCGGTTTTTTATCCAATTCATAAACAATATGGTCGTCTATATTTACATCCGTCGCTATAAAAAAATGATTTGTCGGACGATAAATGTTTTCCTTATAAAGAAAAATCTTCCCGCGTAAATTACGCAATATTAAAAAAACGCACGCTTTTTCATAAACTTTTCCGTTCAGTGAAACTAATGTCTCCTTATCGTCTTCAACGCCAGCATTTCCTCCGAATACCGGAATATTTAGAGGTTCCAAAATACTGGCAAAAGTATCCAAAACGAGTTCCTCGCTTTTTCCTTTCGCCGTAGAAAATTCCAAACAAATTGTATTTTCTGTAGATGAAATCGAATTCACCGCATTTTTAACACTTTGGACATATTTCATAGGATAACGATTAATTTCTTTTAGTACTCCAAACGAACATTCGACATCTGAAATTAATGAAAGTGAAGTTAGAGATTTATGTGCAAAACCGAGCGAAGAAAACCCGACATAAGTCGTAGCTCCGATAATAGTCGAATCCGGAAATCTTCTTTTGAACTCTGTCGTATACCATTCAAAGTTCGAATAATCAGAAAAGAATATGATAACAATCGGCTGTTTCGCTCCTGCTTTTTTCAAAATCTGTATACAATTTTCCTCAAAAGCGATTTCTTTATCTTTTTCTGCACTATATCCGATTACATATCTTTCCACTTATATTGCTCCCGCACGCACGATTCGAAATCCGAAAATTGTAGAAAATCTAAAAACAGAATATTTTTCTTTGCATTACAATTTCCGTATAAGTAAAAGATTTTATCACTAAATATAGTTATTGGTATTCGCAATGTATAAAAAAATGTTTTTCCGAATTTTTAGTAAAAAAATAAGAGACAATTCAAGTTTTATAATAAACAAGAATATTTTTTTAGAAACTATCTTCACTCAGCAAAGAAATAATCTCAATTTCTTCCTTTAACAAATACTGATAACAACAGATGCTGATTTTTTCTATCTATTTTCTCGATTTTACCGCATACAAACGCTTTATCTACAAACTGCAATTTTATATCTGACAATTTCTCCATTAAAACAAGCAAAAATTGGTATGATATATAATTTCCCATTGTTCGTCCTGCATTATCGCTACTGCTTGTGATGTTACTTTTAGCTCCGATTTCGTCGCCGTAGTAAATAGTAATCGGTCGGTGTAAGCAGCCAATGTAGAAAGTACAACTTTGTGACGTTTGTAGTAATTACAATAATACAGAATGTATTTCTAGCTCCGTATTATTTAAAATTTCAGAAATATTCAGAATAATACAGAGCAAGAAAAAATAATGCCAAAACAAGTTAGAAATTTTTGATTAATTTCAGAAATTCTTCCTTGGATTCGTTATTTTGGCAAATATAAGCACGGCTTTTTCCGCTGATAGCTGGAACCAGACGTAATAATTGAAAAACTTTTTCGCTAGTACCGGCAGATGATAATAAAATTTTGCTGATTTCTTTTTCTTTTCCGGATGAGCGTAAAATATTAACGGTCGTTTCTATTATAGAAGTATTTGTTTCTGCTGATTGTGTGAAAACTCTTGCCAGATTTTTAATCTGAGCTTTTTCATTGTTATTTTTTCCGTTAATTTTTTTTATTTCTCCGCGAGTCATCAACCAGTTGAGAATACGTGTAATTAAGCTTGCATTTTTTGTTTGCTCTGCAATAAAATCAGCAAGCAATGTATTTATTTTAGCACTGCAGATCAGTGTCGTAATTTTTTTGATTGTTTCACAATACGCAGCGTAATTAGGGTCAAGTTTGTCTTTTATTATAATCTCTTCGAGAAAACGTAAAGTCGAAACATTTTTAGATGCGATTATAGACTGACAGATTTCTTCTTTCTTAGGTTTGTATAAAATAAATTGTTTTGGATTTTCATCGAAAGAATCTTGCTCTTTTACGGAATAACTTTCGATAAGCATATTTTTAAGAATATTTCTGATAGATTCAATTTTTTGAGAAGTAAGAGCAAAATATTTCTTTCTGTTTTCTGTAATTGTGAGTTTATTGTTGTCTATTTTCAATTTGTACTGCAGACCGTTTATTTTTTGTGAATATTCAGCTTGTTGTTCCAATCTGGTAGCAGAAAATAAGAAAAAACAACTTTTATCAGAAAAGAAGTTTTGAGCATCTTCATTTGTCGGAGTGACATCAAGCTTCTGTTTGATATGTTTTGAGAGTAAATCCCAGATTTCGTCACTTTTCGGAAGGGTTTTGCGACGGGAATCAAAATATAATTTCTCATCTTCGATTGTTGTATACAAAAGAGCTTTTTTTTCTGATTCTATACGTTCTGATTCTTCAAGCTCATAAAACGTTTCTTTTATAAGGGCAGAAAAGTAGTTATGCCAGTTGTGCATATATTTACGAAATAAATCGAGATACGTAAAATTCACTTCGTGAACTTTATAAGGTCTTATATTTTCGATTTCATTTTCCATTTCTTCTATTATTTCTTTTGAATTTTTATTAGGGTGAGTTTTTAGGTATTCTTGAATCTTTTTCTTATTATTATCATCGATTTCTTTTTCGTATGTTCTGATTGTTTCTTCGGTGATTTTGAAATTTCCCAAAACAGTCGAATATTTGGGCATTTTTTCCAGTACTCTTTTTATTTCCCACAAAGCAGTTTCTTTGAAGATTAGAACAAAATTGAAAGATTTTCTGTCAAAATTTTTTATTCTGATTTTTAGTTTACTGAAATACAAAAATTGGTCTACTAATTGAGGAAAAATATCTTCATGTAATTCAGCAAGCTTAGGTGCCGAATAAATAGCATCTAATGAAATTTGTCCAGTTTTCCACATCATCTTTTTGAAAGCATCGGATATTAAGCTAGATTCATATAAAAGTCTTTCGATTTGAGTCATTTTTCCCTCCCTCAGTAGTAGCATAATTATCTTTTGCGAGTTTTTTTGTATTATTTACACATAAAATTTCGGTAAATAAACGACGAACTCAAAGAAAAAAATCACTTCCTGTCTTTTTTTATTTTTCTTTGTAAATCATAAAGCAAGTTTAAGCCCTGAATAGGTGTAATTCTATCTAAATCTAAAAATTTTATTGCATTACAAATCTCTTTCGACGTATTGTCCTCTTTTTGTATCTCATGAAAGTCAAATAAGTTGTCTTTAAAAGCTTGCGGTGTATGATGGGACGGTGTAATATTCTGTTTTGTGGCATTTTCATTGTCACTTTGTTCTAATTTTTGGAGTAAAACTTTTGCATATTCTACAATCGGTTCCGGCATTCCTGCCAGTTCGGCTACGTGTATACCGTAACTTTTTTGTGCAGCTTCGGGAATGATTTTATGTAAAAAAGTAAAACTTGAGCCGTCTTCTTTTATTGCGACGGAATAATTTTTTATTCCTTCTTTTTTATCAAGTTGTGTCAGTTCGTGATAATGAGTTGCAAATAATGTTTTGGCACCTAAAATTCGTTTATCGTGAATATAATCAAGGATTGACCATGCAATTGCCAGACCGTCGTATGTACTTGTTCCTCGTCCGATTTCGTCCATTATGATAAGACTTCGTCCGGTAGCGTGTTTTAAAATATTTGCAGTTTCTTGCATTTCTACAAAAAAAGTAGATTGTCCGCGTGCAAGGTTGTCCGAAGTTCCGATTCGTGTGAAAATTCTGTCGACGACTCCAATATTTGCGGAAGTTGCCGGAACAAAACAACCGATTTGAGCCATTAAAATGATTAGAGCATTTTGGCGTAAATACGTAGATTTCCCTGCCATGTTCGGACCGGTAATTATCATTAAATAATCTTCTGCCGTGATTTTAGTATCATTTGGAATAAATTCATCATAATCCATTTTTGTTTCTACGACCGGATGTCTTCCTTCGTTAATTTCTAAATCAAAGCCGTCGGTTAATGTCGGGCGTACATATCGACGTTCTTGCGATATTTTGGCAAATGAAAGCAATACGTCTAGTTTGGAAATAACTTCTGCATCTTCTTGGATTTGTACGAGATATTTCAAAAGGAAATCTTTTGTTTCGAGGAAAATATTTCGTTCCAGTTCATTAATTCGCTCACGGGCAGTAAGTACTTTTGATTCGTATTCGGATAATTCTTTGTTTGTGTAGCGACAGGTATTTACCAAAGATTGGCGTAATATAAAATCTTCATTTAGGTTTTTTGCTTGCATTTTTGAAAGTTCAAAGAAATAACCTAAAATCTTGTTGTATTTTATACGTAATGTAGAAACATCAAAATCAGCACGGATTTTCGATTCTATTTTGTTAATGTATTCTTTACTTTCGGAAGAAAGGGATTTAAGCTCGTCAAGTTCTTCGGAAAATCCGTCTTTTACAATGTTTCCTTCATCGATAAAAGTTGCCGGTTCATCTTTGATTCGTTCTTCCAAAATGTTTACTACATCGGGAAGCGGTGCGAATGTAGAAAATAAATCTTTTAATTGCGGAATATTTCCCAGTAATTCCAGAATTTTATCACATTCCTGCAGGGAGATTTTTATACTGATTAAGTCTTTCGGAGTTGCTTTATCCAAAACTAAACGGCCGGCAAGTCGTTCTAAATCGGTAATGTTTTTTATGGAACTTTCGACTTGGGACATTAATGTCGGTGTTTTTACAAAAAAGTCTACTATATCAAGGCGTTTTTCGATTTCTTCGGGATGAAGTAACGGTTCTACAAGCCATTTTTTCAGAAGTCTTCCGCCCATAGCCGTTAAAGTATTGTCAATTGTTTCCAGCAGAGAATTGGTTATTGTACCGTCGTTTTGATTGCGTAAAAGTTCCAAGTGTTTAATGGTGGATTCGTCCAATTGCATTATGCGTTCATTATTATGATAGCGTAACGGACGAATGTGAGCCAGTGAACCTTGAAAGTTGTTTTGAATGTATTTTAATAATGCACCGGGAACTGTTAAGTCTGTTTTTAATTCCGGCAGTCCCAGTTGGCGTAAACTTTGGGCGTTGAATTGAGCTAATAATAATTTCTGGTTTTCTTCGGGAGAGAACCAAGTATCATCGTAACGATTAATCAGAATACCTTCTGTTTCTTTCAGTAAATCTTCTAAAATCGGGAATCGTTGCAATAAACTGGTTGATATTATTACTTCTTTTGGAAACAACCGAAATATTTCACCTCGCAGTACGGAAAAACCTGCGGTTATATCCAGCTCCATAATCTCAAATTCTCCGGTGGAAATGTCAATATATGCGACTTCCAGCCACATCCCTTTTATATTTAGGCCTAAAAGATAGTTGTTGGTTTTATTTGACAGTTGGTCTTCTTTTATTATTGTTCCCGGAGTGATAATTTCCGTAATACCTCGTTTGACCAAACCTTTTACAAGTTTGGGATTTTCGAGCTGTTCGCAAATAGCGATTTTTTTCCCGAATGAAACGAGTTTTTTTATGTAAAAATCAACGGCATGATACGGAACTCCGCACATGGGGATTTCGTTTTGACGTTTTGTTAAGGTTATATTCAAAAGCTTAGAAGCTTCAATTGCGTCATTTGCAAACATTTCATAGAAATCTCCGCAGCGGAAAAATAAAAAAGCATCCGGATATTTTGTTTTTAATTCTTTGTGCTGTTTCATCATTGGTGTGTCGTATGCAGAACTTTCTTCTTTTAATATTTCTTTATCAGACATATAATCCCCGAAATGGATAAATTTGTTTGTCAATTTACACTTTTTGACTCTTTTTTTCAAAAAAAACAGAAGGTTATTTTAAAAGAATTTCTTTTATGATAGTATCATGAGACTTTTTATTTATCGATTAGCGTTAATAGGATGTGTTTATGGCGACATTACCCTCTCAAAAATTGCAAGAATTGTATGAAGAATATGGTTCGAAAGAAATAGCATTCAATAAGTCTATTCGTAATGCAACCGGTGTGGATACTCAAAAGATTTGTTTAAAAATCGGCGGCGAACACTTGCCGTGTATTCTTTATTCATGTTCAATGAATGATGCAAAAGTAATTATGCCATTAGATACTGAAGCTTTTGAAATGATAAAAAGAGCAAAAAATCTTGTAAATCTCAGATTTGCATTTTGTCCTAAAAATACTAAAGCTCCGATTATATTTTTTGTATCTTCTATAATTAAAGGGTTTACATCGTTTGAGCTTCAGCACGAATCCTCATATTTAGTTTCGTTGGAATTCAATCAACGTCCACCTGATGATTTAATAGAAACGATAGGGACAATATTTCAATCTATAGAAAATTTTGAAAGACGCCGAGAATTGCGTATTACTTTAGATTCAAATGTTGTAAATGACATGGAAATAACATCAGTAAATACATATTGTGTTGTTGATTCTATTAAACGACCTTGCATTCTAAAAAACCTCTCTGCTTCCGGTTGTGGAATTATAATGATGTGTAATCCTAAGTTTTTGATAAATAAAAAGATTACAATCGCAATTTATTTATATAATCATAAAGAGCCCATTCTTCTTGAGGGGGAAATAAAGCGTTCGGAAGGAATTGAAGGGCGGCATGATTTATATCTTATGGGTATTCTTTTGAATAGCGATGAAATACCTTACAGTTATAAAGATATGATTAATAGTTATATCGATCATTTGGAAAGTATATTAAAGCATAAAAGAGTAATGAATAATGTTGCAACAGAGTAAAAAGCCATACTTTTGTGTATTTTGGGCTTTTTTATTTGTTTGTTCATGTCAAAATTCCCCAGAAATTATCACAATTCCAGATAAAATTTCGATATTACCGGAAAATGGATTAGTAACGATAAAAGAGGCTTCTTTTTTTAAAAAAGACCGAGAGACTATTTTGTTTTTAGCGGAAGATAGTGTCTTAGAGGTTGCGGACGGTTCTTATAATTTGAAAAAAGGAACAGTTATGGAAATGAAGGCTCCGGTAAAAAAGAAATTAAAGAATATAAAACTTCAGATGTTGTTTCTTGCCGAAACGGGGAGTTTTTCATTTTTCCGAATGTTGATTCCTAAAAAGTTTGTTGTTGAAGAAATTAATTTTGATATTAAATATTTAATCGGAGAAAAAGTTCAGGATTCTAAAAAAGGCGGCGTTTATTCGTATTATGAAGATTCATTGTTTGATTTTTATGGTGTATTTTTGCCGTTTTCTCCGTTATATGAACAGGATAATTATTTATTATCGATATGTATGAGTTTCAGAGACGGAGATAATATAGTTGTTTATTCTGCCGGAGATATACAGAAAAAAGAATTTAAGTTGCAGCAACTAAACTTTTCTAAAGGAAAATCGAAAGATTTGGCAAGTGCAAGTCGCAAAAAGTATAACGAACAACAAACTGCTCGTCATGAACTTTGGCGAACTGTAACTCAACCATTGACAGGGGATATTTGGCAAATAACGAAACCGTTAGATAATATCTCCCGTTTGACATCAGATTTTGGTTTTACTCGAAGATGGATTTTAAGTAACGGTAAACAATATTCTCGAGATGTACATTTGGGAGTAGATTACGGAGTTCCTACAGGAACACCGATTTATTCATTACTTGACGGGGTAGTTGTGTTGTCCGGTATGCAGGAGTTGTACGGAAATATGGTGATTGTGAATCACGGACTCGGACTGTATACGAATTATTGTCATATGAATAAATGTTTAGTGAATGCAGATACGGTTGTAAAAAAAAGCGAAATTGTGGGAGAAGTAGGGATGACCGGAGCTTCTACCGGACCGCATTTACATATAGAGACCAGAATTTACGGCATTCCGATTGATTATCGAAAACTGGAATCTTTGCCGGATTTGTTTGTTATAGACGTGGATAAAACAAAATGGATTGACAAATAACGACAATTCTTTTATCTTGCCGTTTCAGAAAAAGGAGTAGCTCTTTATGCTTGAAGGAATTACTAAGGCACTTACAGATTCATTTAAAGTGATTAGCGGTAATGCAAAAATTACAGAGGCGAATATCGGTTCCGTAATTAATGAGATTAGAGTTGCACTTTTAGATGCAGATGTCAGTGTTGATGTTGTAAAAGATTTTATTAATGAAATAACAGCAAAAGCTATCGGAGAACAAGTAGTTCGTTCCGTAAATCCGAGAGAACAATTTATAAAGATTGTTTATGACGGAATAGCAGAGATTCTCGGAAGTACAGCCAGTGGGTTGAAATTAAAACCGAAATCAACGAAGTCTCTTTCTGTTATTTTACTTGCCGGTTTGCAAGGTGCCGGAAAAACAACTACGGCCGGGAAATTGGCAAAATATTTAAAAGATAAAGAAAACCGTAAAGTTCTTCTTTCTGCATGTGACGTTTATCGCCCTGCAGCGATTGAACAGTTGCAACGAGTCGGAGAAATCGCCGGTGTTGACGTTTATACCGGAGATAAAAAAGATGCCGTAAAAATTGCAAAAGAGTCTTTTAAAAAGGCGAAAAGCGGAGATTATGACGTTTTGATTATCGATAGTGCAGGACGTTTGCATATCGATAAAGAAATGATGAGTGAAATTAAGAAGATTTCAAAAGATCTTCGTCCGGATGAAACTCTTTTTGTTTGTGATGCAATGACAGGACAGCATGCAGCAGAGATAGCAAAAGAGTTTAATGATACATTAGAACTTACCGGGGTGATTCTGACAAAGTTTGATTCGGATACTCGCGGTGGAGCTGCGTTTTCGATAAAGAAGATTACGAATAAGCCAATTAAGTTTATCGGGGTATCAGAAAAAATTGACGGGTTGGAAATTTTCCATCCGGAACGAATTGCTTCAAGAATTCTTGGTATGGGAGATATTGTTTCTCTTGTAGAGAAAGCTGAGCAAATATATAACGAAGAAGAAGCCGTAAAGCTTGAAAAGAAAATGCGTGATGCAGAATTTACATTGCAGGATTTTCTTGAGCAAATGGAACAAATGAGTAAACTTGGTCCGATGGAAAAGATTTTAGAGATGATTCCCGGGATGCAAGCTCAAATGGGTAATATAAATATTGATGAATCTAAAATTGCACGTCAGAAAGCAATTATTCAATCAATGACTTTGAAAGAAAGAAATGATTCACGTCTTATTCTCGGTTCTCGTAAGCGTAGAATTGCAAGAGGTGCGGGTGTTTCGATATTAGAAGTAGATAAATTATTAAAGAACTTTCAGAAATCGAAGCAAATGATGAAAAAGATGATGAAAAATAAAAATTTACTGGCAAACTTGGGTAATATAAAATACCCATAAAATACAAGCAGAGAATGGCCAATTAAGGAGGAAATTTTGGTTAAAATCAGATTAAAAAGAATGGGTGCTGCAAAAAGACCTTATTACAGAATTGTTGTTACAGATTCAAGAAGCCCTAGAGACGGAAGATTTATTGATGAAGTTGGTGTTTATCAACCTTTAGTAAAAGATGAAGAAAATCAAGTAAAAGTTGATACTGAAAAAGTAAAAAAATGGTTTTTGGATGGAGCTCAGCCAACTAATATTGTTAGAAAACTTTTGAATAAAAAACAATTTAAATTTGATAGAGCAGAACTTCTAAAAAAATAAATGTTTTGTTACCGGCAGAAAGGAGAACACTGAATGAGTGAAAAAGAATTGGTTGAATTTATTGCCAAATCCTTGGTGGACAATGCCGATAAGGTTGATGTTAAGATGTTAGAAAGTGAAAGATCTACCATCTTAGAGTTATCAGTAGATGAAAATGATATTGGTAAAATTATAGGAAAACATGGTAGAATTGCGAAAGCAATAAGAACAATTCTTAGTGCTGTTTCTAATAAGAGTAATAAACGTGTTCTTCTTGATATTATTGATTGAGAATGAATGATAAAATAAAAATAGGTTTTATTAGAAAGGCTCACGGATTAAAGGGAGAAGTAAAAATTCTCCCTTTAACTGATGACCCTAAACGGTTTAAAAAATTAAAAAAACTTTTCCTTGAAATGTCAAAAGATTCTGAAGGCAGTTTGACGGAATATGAAGTTGATACAGTAAGAGCTTCTTCAGAAGAAGTTATTTTGAAATTTAAAGAAATTAATGATAAAGATGCTGCCGATTCTTTGAGGGGCATTTTTCTTTATGTAGATCGTGAAGATGCTGTTTCTTTAAATGAATGGGAATTTTATACTCAAGATTTAATAGGACTTGCGGTATATTACAAAGAAGAAAACATAGGTAAAGTTACGGATGTGCTGAATACAGGTGCAAATGATAACTTGGAAATATTGCTGAATGATAATTCGAAGCATATTTATTATCCTTTTGTGCGTAGTTTCATTGATAGTGTGGATCTGGACAAAGGGTGTTTATCTATTAATCAGTATGAAGGATTTTTTGATTGATTAATTTTTATGTTTTAAGTTTATTTCCTGAATTATTTGATACTTTTTTTAATACCAGTATAGTTAAGAAAGGATTTGAAAAGCAAGCCTTCTCCTATACTGTGAAAAATTTCAGAGAACATGCTGTAAATAATTATGGACAGGTTGATGATGCTCCGTATGGAGGCGGTGCGGGAATGTTGTTGCGTCCGGAACCAATTTTCGATGCATACAAATCGCTTAATATTCCGGAAGAAGGCAAAAAAGTGTTATTTTTTTCTCCCAAAGGACGGAAACTAAATCATAAATACATTCTCGACTTGACAAAACTTAAAAATATTGTTTTAATCTGCGGGCATTATGAAGGGGTGGATCAGAGAGTTTTGGATTCTTTGGTTGACGAGGAAATTTCTTTAGGAGATTTTGTTCTTTCAGGTGGTGAGATTCCAGCGATGGTATTAATGGATGCGGTGATTCGTCAATTAGACGGAGTTATAAAAAAAGGCTCTTTGCAAGAAGAATCTTTTACCGAGAGTTTGTTGGAGTACCGTCAATATACAAGGCCGGCTGTTTATCAAGGGATGACTGTTCCTGATGTTTTGATGTCGGGGAATCATAAAGAAATAGAAAAATTTAAGTTAATGGATAGTATTCGGGAAACCTTAAAATGGCGTCCCGATTTATTTGATAACCCTGAATGTTATCGAAAGATTTCCGAAAGGTACCAGGGTAAGGAATCTATAGAATCACTAATAAATAAAATAAAACGGGAGTTAAATAATGTCAGTGATAACAAAAATGGAACAAACACATATTGAAGAATTAGCCGGAACAATGGTTGTTGAAGGTGCAAATGCAGATGCTGTAAAAAAATCTTTTAAAGACAGAGCAGATGCTTTTAATATTGGGGACCTTGTAAAAGTAGGTGTAAAAATTATCGAAGGTAAAAGAGAAAGAGTTCAGATTTTTGAAGGTTATGTAATTGCTTTCAGAGGTCATGGTATTACTAGAACTTTCAAAGTTAGAAAAATTGCATTTGGAGTTGGTGTAGAAAGAACTTTCCCTTTATACTCTCCTAAAATAAGTTCTATTGAATTAGTAAGAAGAGGAAAAATCAGAAGAGCTAAATTGTTCTACTTAAGAGAAAGAAGCGGTAAGAGTGCAACAATTAAAGAAAAAATTAACTTTAAAAAAGCTGCTAAATCAAATTAATTTTATTAAAAAATTATTGATATATGAGAGACCAAAAGCGAATCACGTTTTGTGTGAGCTTTTGGTTTTTTTATATCCGGAGAGCTTTGTGTTAATAAAAAAATGAGAAGTAATACAGAAAAAGGTAGAACGGGAGAAGAACTGGCGGCAGAATTTCTATCGAAGCAAGGAATTGAAATTATTGAAAGAAATTATCATACGAAATTTGGAGAAATCGACCTAATAGGTTTTGATAAAAGTACGATAATATTTATTGAAGTCAAGTTAAGAAATAATGATAATTTTGGAACACCGGTAGAAGCTGTAACACAAACAAAATTGAAACGTATTTATAAAAGTGCTCTGTTATATATTTCAGAAAATGAGAGTAATTATGATTATCGTTTTGATGTAATTGCAATCAGTAAGGATAATATAAACCGATGTTACCATCTGGAGTGGTTCAAAAATCAAAATCTGATTGATTTATTTTAATTTTGAGGATAAGATACGATGGTCAAGAAGGCACGCCCAAGAAACCCGAAAAAAATAAGAGATTTAAAAGTAAAAATTTGCGAAGAGTCCTATTTGAGGGTTGCTATATCGAGGATAGCAGTATTATTAGCAGAGGAGATTCTGGGACATTGAGCGAGAATACAAGTAATAATAATGTAGGTGGGAATTATAGACGCAGGAAGCGTTTTCGAGGTCGAAAGTTATCTGGCGATAAGAAAGAATCTTTAAAGTCAGTTTCGACAAATGCTTCTTCTAAAGAAGTTAGCGTAACCGAAAAAAGAGATAATCCCGTAAATTCTACTAAGAGAGATTTTTCTAAATCTAACAAAAAGAAAAAAAGCAAAGCTTCGAAGAATAATGAAAATTCAAAGAAACAAAGTATCAAAAAGGAAGATTTTAAACGTTCTTTTATAAAGAAAGAATTTAATAAATATAAAAGAGTTAAGTCTCCGTCGAAAAATGTTTCCGGAAAGTTTAAGAAAGAAGATTTGCCTTATCGTACAGAAACTTTGCCAATGTCAGTTTGTCCTATTTGTAATAAGCAAATTACTAATATGATGACAGCGTTATTAGATGACAGTTCTGAAAATTATGCACATTTTGATTGTGTTTATGACAAATTAAAATCAAAAGTGACATTAAAGGAAAATGAACGCCTTTCTTATATTGGTAACGGAGCTTTTGCTGTTATTGAAGATTATAAAGACGGACAGGCGTTAAAATTTAAGATTAAACAGCAATTTCAATATTCAGAACCGAGATCTACAAAATGACACATTTTTTTATTGAAACATACGGCTGTCAAATGAACAAGGCAGAAAGTGTATCTTTAGCAGGAAGATTGACAGCTGCCGGGTATATTCAAGTTTTTTCACAAGAGAGTGCGGATTTAATTATTATCAACACGTGTTCTGTTCGAAAAACTGCAGAAAATAGAATATGGGGGCGACTTGGTTTTTATAAGAAAGAGAAAACTAAGCGTGATATTACTGTACTTGTAATGGGGTGTATGCCGCAAAGAATAAGTGAAGAGCTTTTGGATAAAAAGCGTGGTGTAGATATCGTAGTCGGAAACTTTCATAAAGATAAAATCCCGGCAATTCTTGCGGCTCATCGAAAAGGTAGAAAAGATTGCTATGTAGATGAACCGGACAATCAAAATCCGCAAGCCTTTTTTACGGAAACGGCTCCGGATGAGCTTAATCCGGCAAAAGCTTATCTTACAATAAGTCACGGTTGCAATAATTTTTGTTCGTATTGTATAGTTCCTTATTTACGAGGACGTGAGATTTCACGTTCATCAGCTTCTATTATAAATGAGATTCACAAGTTAACAGAGCAAGGCGTGAAGCAAGTAATGTTGCTCGGTCAAAATGTAAATTCTTACGGGAATGACACAAAGGATATAACGTTTGCACAGTTATTAAAGCAAATTGCACACGAGACAGACGTTTCATGGGTGAAATTTATGTCCAGTCATCCGAAAGATTTGTCTCAAGAATTAATTGAAGTTATGGCAGAAGAACCTAAAATTTCTAAATGGCTCCATTTGGCTTTGCAATCCGGTTCAACTTCAATTTTGCAAGCAATGAACAGAAAGTATACTCGTGAAGATTTCTTGCAAAAGATTTATAAATTGCGTGAATATATTCCGGAAATTATTTTGACGACAGATTTGATTATCGGTTTTCCGGGCGAGACCGAAGCTGATTATCAAGACACATTGAGTATAATAAATGAAGTGCGTTTTGATGATGCGTTTATGTATAAATATAACGAGCGTGATAATACTTTAGCTCAAAAGACAATGGGCGACCCTATTGCCGACGAGATAAAAGTAGAACGACTTACCAAACTTATCGAAATTCAGCGTAATATAGGCTTGGAAAATCGCCAAGCAATGAAAGGGCGACATTTTCAAATATTGCATGAACGTCCGGCAAATGACGGAACCGGTCGCCATATAGGGATTTCATCGAATGAGCTTATTTTCTTGTATGACGGAAGCGATGACGATGACGGAAAAGTTATTAACATTGAAGCTACCGGTGTTAACGGCTCTACATTGACCGGAAAGAAAATATGACACGCTGTCGATTTTGTATTTTGTTTCTTTTTCTCTGTACTTTTTTGTATTCTCAAGAAAGCCTTTCTGAATTATTGAAAAAGGCAAAGAAACTAGAAAAACAAGGACAAACGATTGAATGCTTGTCAGTCTATAAACAAGCTTTGAAATTGAACGAGGACGTCCAAACTTCGGAATGGATAACTTTAAAGCTTGCCAGACTTTCTACAGATGTAGAGCAGAAAATCTCATTTTATAATCAATTCATTTCTGATTTTCCCAATTCTCAATTTATAAAGCTCGTCTATTATGAAATAGCGGCTGTTCATTTTTTATTAAAAGATTATGCAAAAGCGTTAGATTCATACAGGAATCTACTGGAAATTTCTTACGGGACATCATATTTTGCAATTTCCGGATTATATTGTGCCGCTCTTTATTTGAATCTGAATGAGCCGGATAAGGCGATAGAAGTACTTCATATATTGTTGGAAGAAATTTCGACGGATGAAGAACTTTCTAAAAGTTATTTTCTTATCGGCAAGGCGTATTTGATGAAAAGTCAAACGGAGAATGCGACGCACAATTTCTCTATTTGTACCGGAACATTTCCGCAGACACTTTATGCAAAAAAAGCAGCTGAAGAGTTGAGAAAAATAAATCAATCTGGCAAAGAACTGAAAATGGTGTCTATTGATAAAAATGATAATGATAATTTATTAAGTGTGATAGACGCAGATATAAAGTCATCAATTAATCTGTCTAAAGAAAATAATATATTGCCGGAAGGACTTTATTTACAACTGGGCTCCTATTCGGAAGAAAAGAATGCTTTATTGCAAATTGAACAAATAAAAGCGGAAAAAATAGGGGAACTTCACGTTTATCCTAAAAAGACATCGTCGGGCTTTTTCTACAAAGTTGTTATGGGACCTTTTTCAGATAAAGATAAAATGAACGACGCACTTATAACATTGAAAGATTACAATATCGGGGCATTCCTTATAGAACTCCCGGAAGAAGAATAATTTTAATACCGGACAATTTTACATTTGAACGAAGTTATTTTTTATATGCGGAGATATTTATGAGCGAAGAATTAAAAAAGCAAGAAGCTCTTTCTAAAATTGATGAAATCTTGTCATTGACGAATGAGGCAAAATCGAAGTTTAAAAGTGCAAGAAATTGGGGCGTTTTTGATATTCTGGGCGGCGGATTAATTGCAGATTTGTTTAAGCATTCTAATCTTAATTCAGCGAAGTCAATAATGGAAAGAATAAGCTGTAATTTGGAACAATTGCGTTCTATTTTGGGCACAATTATTATTCCGGAAGATTACAGAATGAAAATGAACGGCTTTATAACTTTTGCAGATTTTGTATTTGATGATATTTTTTTCTCAACTTGGATGACTTTCAAAATTATTTCCAGTATTCAACAGGTTGAAGAATTAGAAAATAAATTATTAACATTAAAAACACATTTAGAGAGTATCTAGATATGAAAATTCTTCTTGTTGCGGTAAACGCTTGTTATAATCACACAAATTTAGCTGTTCGTTCGATTTATCATTATGTGAATAAAAA
>JBGUUT010000119.1:0-2800 GCA_045133795.1 Spirochaetota bacterium | reverse complement strand
GGAAGTTTACACCGTTGGTATGCAATGCTAAACGGAACGGAAGATTATACAAAGCTTTTGCCGCAGTATAAATATTCAACTGTTCGGGAATACCGAACAGTTCTAAATGATGAAGAAATCAAAATGTTTATGGGATTGCTTTTACATCCAAACAGATTATCTATCGGAAAAGCTATTGCGTTAACAAAATATAAATTAAAAGAACAAGGACAAAGTTTTGTTCCGGCTGATATTACATTCAGACGTTATGCAAAATGGTTCAAAGATAACAATTATGATAAATGGATTCTTGCCCGTGACGGAGAAAAAGCATTATCGGATAAAGTAGAACCATACATAAAACGTGATGCAAGTTTGCTTGAAGTCGGGGATATTCTTGTAGCCGATGGACATAAATTAGCCTTTCAAGTAATAAATCCGTTTACAGGAAAACCCACTAGAGCTACCCTTGTTGGATTTTTAGATTGGAAATCAACGGCATTAGTAGGTTATGAAATTATGCTTGAAGAAAATACGCAGTGTATCGCATCAGCTCTCAGAAACTCCATAATCAATCTTGATATGATACCGAAAGTTGTTTATCAGGATAACGGCAGAGCTTTCAGGGCAAAATATTTTACTGATGATAAAGGATTTACTGAATTAGGTTTTCAAGGTTTGTATTCAAAACTCGGGATAGAAACAGTTTTTGCAAGACCATATAATGCCAGAGCTAAAGTAATTGAAAGATTCTTTAAAGAATTTCAGGAAGGTTTTGAAAAACTTTTGCCGAGTTATATCGGAAGCAGTATTCAGAATAAACCTGCTTATATGATGAGAAATGAGAAGTTTCATAAAAATCTTCATAACGAATATATTCCAACTATTGAAGAAACAATAAAAATGATTGATATGTGGTTGAATTTCAAAAATTCGCAACCATGTCCGAATGCTCCGGATAAAACAATTGCAGAAGTTTTATCCGAAAAGAAACGGCAGAATATTGATATAAATACCCTTGACGATTTGATGTTGGCAACGGAAGTAAAAACAATTCAGCGAAAGGGTATCAGATTTTTAAACTGCGATTATTTTAATGAAAGATTATACGGATTTAAGAGTAAAGTTCTTATTAAATACAATCTTTTTGACCTGACAAGTATTAAGGTTTACACTCCAAAAGGCGAATATCTTTGCACTGCAGAACGAGTGACAGAAACTCATCCGATGGCAAAGTTACTCGGTGATGTCAAAGATTACGAGGATTACAAGCAAAAAATTGTAAAACAACGACATTTGAAAAAGAAAACTGTTGAATCTGTTAAGAAATATTTGGAGACGAAAGATATAAAGTTACTTGAAACAGAGTTAGAAACACAAAATGATTTACCCCCGTTCAAAACGAATTCAAAAAGGGTTCAAACGCTGTTCAAAAATAATTCAGAAAAATATGAGTATTTAGTTGCAAATGACCCAAATAATTCTTGGATAACTAAATTCAAAATTACAAAGGAGTATAAGTTACTGTATGAATAAGATTTTTGTAAAAACGCAGAATGTGAAAAACTTTATCGGATTAGTTGAAAATCTGATAAATAAACCGAAGAATATTCCAAAAATGGGATTAGTTTATGGTGAACCAGGACTTGGAAAATCACAAACAGCTTTATGGCTTGCCTGTAAATATGACGGGATTTATTTAAGGGCATCAAACCTTATGACAGGCAGATGGCTGCTTGAAGAAATGGTTAAAGAGCTTGATGAAATACCAAGGTTTTTGACTTCGGATAATTTTAATATTGTGGTTAAAAAGCTGAAACAAAATCCGCAGGTGATTTTTATTGATGAAATTGATTACTTGATGAATAACTACAAAGCTATTGAAACACTCAGGGATATACACGATGAAACCGGAAGCCCGATGATTTTTATAGGAATGGGTTTGGCACATAGAAAACTTGAACGGTACAAGCATCTTTATGATAGGTTTTCAGAAATTTTAAAGTTTGAAACTTTTAGGGTAAATGATTCAAACCAAATTATAAATCAATTGTCTGAAATTTCATTTACTCCTGATGCTATTGAATATATACATTCAAAATACAACAGATTCAGGCAAATTGTTCAACTAATAAATCAAATGGAAATATTTGGAAAAGATAATAATTTAGTAGAAATTACAAAAGAAATAATGGATCAGATAATATGAACATAGAAAAATTAGCGCGACATTTAAAAGAATTTACTCTTGATGAAATCGGCATGATTGCAGAATGCGATTGTAAAACAGAACTTGAACGGCTTTTGAACGAGAATAAATTGGTATTTGAACAAGGTTTGTATAAATATCAGGAAGAAAAGCCGAAGCAAGAATTTATTATTTGCACAAAACAAACGACAAATTATCAGATTATTACAATTAATGCTGCGATTGAATTTTTCTTAGAAAATTATGTCAAAAATAATTGTAAATTTAATACATTTAGAAGATATCGCGGAATATTAAAGCATCACGTTTCCCCATTTTTCAAAAATAAAAACTTAAATGATATTAAGTGCGTTGATATTCAGGAATTTTACTATTTTTGCAAATGCAGGAACTTGCCGCCAAAAGTTTTGAAAAATACGTTAGCACTTTTAAATCAGATGATTAAATATTTTCAAAATCTTGGAATAATTGATAGGACTTGTAATTTTCAGGTGTGAAGATTATCTGATAAGACAAATTTTACAATAGATAGAATTATTATGGAGGCATAACTATGACAAAATACAACCAACTGGCACAAGCCGAACGCATGTACATATACGATAAAAAATC
>JBGUUT010000118.1:0-25435 GCA_045133795.1 Spirochaetota bacterium | reverse complement strand
TTAGCTGGAATACATTTGTTCCATTTAGCTGGAATACATTTGTTCCATTTAGCTGGAATACATTTGTTCCATTTAGCTGGAAATTCAAAAATGGAATTGAGGTCTGTCCCTGTTAAATACTTCATTATGGAACAGTCTTGAACAACTGTTTGTAAGAGTGTGTAAGAAGTCAATCTTACCAAGTGTAAGAAAGACAATCTTACCAATAGTAACATTAGTTGGTTTGTGTTGGTAATCTTAATAGATTACAAACTGTATGCAGAATTGGTTACAGCCTGTAACCTTGACAGGATACGGACAGTAACCAAAAATGACTATGTGTTGTTTAATATTAAATAGAATAAAATGTAAAGAAATGAAGCTAAAACAGAGAGTATTCACTGATTGTTTTTTAATTTTTGCTATAAATATTCTAGAGAGAGATAAAATATAAATAATCTGTTAAGAAGATGAAACTTTTTAATTGACTTTTAACATTGTTTGTATTATCGGTTTGTTTGAAAATAAAAATATTTTTTACATATAAAAAATGTAACGATTGAGGTGAAAAAAGTGATTAGCATTTATGAAAGCTCATCTGATGAATCGAAACGCCAAAGATTAAAACATGGAAGTATTCAAGAGAAAGGTATTCTATGGGAATGCTTTCATGCTCAAAAATGGACAGTTTATGATAAAGACGGGAGTGTGATTCATGAGTAGAAAAACATTTTTATTTTGTCTTTCAATCTTTTTGCTTCCAATTTTATTCAGTTGTACCCCGAATGAAGAAGAATTTAAAAATCTAGACTTAACTGTTGTATGGGAAAGAAATTTATCTTCAGGAAGTGAAGTTTTAGATATGGAAAATAAAACTTTATATTTTGAAAATCTCGATGATGATAATCTGGGAATGGGGGCTTTGAATGTAGAAACCGGAGAAACTTTATGGCTAACAAAAAAAATAGGATATAATTCCGGAGTAGGTGTTTTTGATGATTTAAATGTGTATGCAATGAATTATGTAAGAAAAGACAAAGAAAACGAAGTATATGAAAATCTGATAACTATTATAGACAAAGAAAATGGTGAAATAAAAAGTCAAAATAAAATATCCGGTTCTACTCCTAGGAGAAGTAGTCAGTGGACATTATATAATGATACTCTTTATTGGGGTGGTAGAGAAAGTCATTTTGTACATGCATACAACACGCAAGATGATGCAGACTCATATAAAGTATGGGGAAGTGAGGATGTAACGGCAGATATAATGGGAGATATAGTACCTTACAACGGCAGATTATATTTTGTATCGGAAGTTTATCCATATATTGATGACCCGAAACCATCACGATTAATATCTATGTTGCCGGCTGGTTCGGATGTAAAAGAACTGGAAATCCCTGTGGATTTTGTGGGTGTGGATACCAATGCAATTCAAATTTACGAAGGAAAATTATATTTAAACGGTACATATTTTATTTGTTTAGATCCTGAAACATTTAAAATAGAATGGGAATTGAAAAGAGATGAAGGTTTTTATAGTTCCTATGGTTTTACTATTCATGAAGGAAAGATTTACACTGCAACAAATATAAATTCTTGTGATTCAGTTTTTTGCATAGATGCCAAAAAAGGTAAAATTATATGGCAAGAAAAGCTTGATAGTTCTTATGGAACAATAGGGTATCAGCCTCAAGTATATAGAGGATATGTTTACTTACCTACTCAAAGTAGTTTGATTGTGTTAAATGCCAAAACCGGAAAATATGTAGGGCGAGATGAGCGACTTGAAACCGGGGCTTTATCGTTAGGGAAAACAATAAGCTATAACGATTTATTAATAGTTTCAGCACCGTTAATAAATAAAATGTATGCCGTAAGAATGGATATGCATACCAGATAGATATTTTAAGGCGGTTGTTTTTACGACCGCCGATTATTAAAAAGGAAGTTTTATGATTAAGAAAGTGATTTATTTATGTTTGATGGTTATTGCAGTCAGTGCATTTGCTAATGAAAAAGAAGTTGTACCAAGTACAAATGTAACTCCGGATTTTTCGTTGTCGGAAGAAATAGAGATAGAAGCGGTACGAACGAGTAGAAGAGGTAGAAAATCTAAACGGGTAAAGACTCCGGAATCTAGGGTAATGAAAAGTTTTAATAATATTTTTATCGGTTCAACATTATTTGCATATTCAATTCCGACTATACCGGCAGGAATTTTTGGAGTGTATGGATGTGTAATTGGAATTGATAATTATATTAAAATGGTTTCTACCGGCAATTATATAGCAGATGCGTTGTTATTTTCCGTAACCGGACTATTTTTGCCGGTACTGGGGTTTGCCCTGCTTGCATTTTTTGCGGCTGCAGTTCCTATAGGTTTGTTTATCAGTGGATTGATTTTTTGGGGAATGGGTGCAAAACGTTATGATAAATATTCTCCGCTTTCACAATCAGATAAACTTCGTCCTAAATTTTCTAAACGTGCTCTAATCTTAGACCGAATCGGAATTTCTACAGGTATTGCAGCCGGAGTAGGTGCCGTATTGACAGGCGGTGGTGTTGCAGCGTTGGTGGTAAATAATTACGGCGGAATAGAATACAATGAAACATTAGAAACATCGGGAACTTTACTTTCAGTTTTCGGAGGAATCGGACTCGCAGCGTTACCGTTGATGATATCTTCGTTCGGAATGAGTGCGTGGTTGAAACATGAAGAAAATCGATATTCTATGGATATCGGAGCTGTAAATAAAGATGAAATGCAATTTTGCATGAAAATTAAATTTTAAATAAAGGATGTTTTAACGGTGAGTACGTGAAACGTACGAACGAAATATTTACGATAGTAAATACTTCGTTCGCATATTTTATATGCTCACCGTTCGAGCTAGCTAAAACAGACCGTTCGAGCTGTGGTGAGTGTACTTTGTAAAAAGGGATAATTAAAAATGTACAAAATCGGCGGTTTAAAAAAGAGAGAATGAACCACAAAAGTCAGAGCGTGTCCAAGGAAGGGAGAGGTTATAGGAGAGGGAAACCTTCGGACATCGCAACTTTGAGATGGTTTCCCTCTCCTAATTTTTCCAAACTTTAACCTAAAGTTATATTTCTGTGCCGGTTTACACGGCGAATATTTCCCAAACCTGAAAAGGTTTGAAAAACTTTGAAGCAAGGTTGCATTTAAGGGCGGACTTGTTCCGCAGAACCGATTAAAACCGGAATGGTTTTTTATAAAGCTTTGAACCCAAAACGAATTTAAAATCTGTTTTAGGCGAATAATCATACATTTTTTAGCTTTGCAATGCTAATTTACATCAATGAAAAATGCGTTATTAATTTTAGTTTTACCGCTTTGGTTATTTAAAAATATTTGTAATTCCGGATTTTCACGTGAAGTATTATTAATGAACAATTTATAATCATTGTTTTCGAATATTTTTGGTGATGAAGTCAAAAGTTCTAATATATGCGGAACGGAAGCGGATGAAATCAGGAAATACGGGATAGTGGAACTTAATACAAGATTTATATTTCCGTCGAAAGTATTTGTACTGATAAATGAGTTTTCGCCCATTTTAATAATATTAATATTTGTTTCACCTTGTTCATTCGATAAAAGAACATCAGAAGATGATGTCATATCGAATGTTGCGTTAATAGTTCCGTCAATAAGGTTTATTTTTACGGTAGAATTTTTAAAATCGCCGTTAATTAAACTTTTTTTCCCGGTAAGGTTAAAATTCCCGAAAGTGTCGGATATTTGGCAAGTTGCATTATTAGTTGAAATATTTATATTGTCTAAAAGAAATGGAATTTTGATTTTTAAAAATATTTTGGCATTTATTAAAGAATCAGGATTGTAAATATTTAGATTGAAAGCGTTGTTAATTTCTTCAGAATGAAATCTGATTAAATTCTGGTCTGAAACTATTAATGAATAAAGATAATTTGTTGCAGTTATTTCAATAAAATTTTCATTCCAGCCACAAATATCAATTTGTCCCGTAGGCAATGAAACATTTAAAGTAGACACGTTTTTATTACTTTTAAAGTCATAAGTCGATATTTTTGGGTTATTAGTACAACTAATCAGACAGAAAATACTAAAGAATATCGGATATAAGCTTTTTAATATTTTTTTCATTGTATTCCAATAATATCTAATGTTTTTGCTGCAGTACGTTTTACGGCAGCATTTGAATCATTTTCTTTTATGTCTTTGAGTTTGTTGATTAATGTTGTATTCGGAATTTTTTTCAAAGTTCCTGCTGCTGCTAATCTCATTTCGGCATCTTCAGATTGCAATAATAATTCCAAAATAGGGTCTAATAATTGAGAATCTGTTCGTAAAACTATTCGCTCTATGGCTTTTTTTCCGGCTTTGTCAGTATTTTCATATAATTCTTTTAACAGTGCGACATTTTCAGTTGACGGAGTTTTTACTGTACCGGTTGCAATCGAACTTAAAGTTGTCGGAGGAAGTTTTTTTTCACCGAAAGTTTCTTTTAATTTTGTAACGCCGGCACTTCCCATTGATAATAAAGTCCATAATGCTTCATTTTTTACAGAAGCATCCGGGTCTTTCTGAAATTTATAGATTAATAAATCAATTTTTGTTGTATCTTTATTTTTTGCGATTCCCTGACATGCATAAACTCTGATTTTTGCATCGTTATGGCGTAACATGTCCATGTAAATCGGTAAAACTACTGTGTTTTCAAAAGTTGCCAATGAAGCAGCTGCAAATTCTCTGACTTTGACTTCTTCATCGCCTAATTTTTCTCGCATTAGTTCTACCGCTGAAAGGTCGCCTATTTGTGCAAGTGACGACATTGCATACATTTTTACAAACTTACCGGACATGTCACTTTCGAGAAGTTGTTTAAGATAATCGGTTGCCGGTTGATATTTCCATTCGCCGAAAGCACGCAATAAAATTGTTTTAATGTCATCTGATAATTCTATTGATTCGTTATCAGAATATTCTTCGTCTTCAAAGTCTTCGGAATCATCTGTAGTATCATCAGTAATGCTACTGTCTGTTGATTTTAAATATTCTAAAACAAGTCCGGCTGTAGGCTCATCTTTAGCTTTTGAAAGAGCTACAGCGGCATTTTGTTGGGTAATAATGTCGTTTTCTGAAAGTTGCTCAATTAAGTAATTTATGGAATCTTGATTTCCGTGTTTTGCTAAAAAAGCAAATTCTGTTAAACGCAGTTCTTTATTTGTATCTTCGTTTATTGCTTCTTCTGCAATGTAAGTTTTTATATTTTCCGGAAGTTTTTCGCATTTTGTGAAATATCGTACCAGCTCCATTTTTGTTTGTAAAAGAACGGAACTTAAATATCTTTCGTATAAAATATTCATATGTTCTTCCGAAAGCTCAGCCTTTTGTTCTTTTATAAAACCTTGAATTTCACTTTCGATACCATACAGCAAGGTATCTTTTATCGTAAAATCTTCTTCAATTTCATCTTCCGGCTTTTCGGCAGCGAATATAAATTGCGGAAAAAATAATGCACATAGCAAAAGAAATAAAACACGAAGATTACAAAGTTTCATTTTTATACTTCCTTAAAAAATCATCACGATATTCAACAAAAGTTCCGTCAAATATTGAAGCTCTGATTTTTTCCATTAACTTTTTCATGTAATAAATATTGTGATAACTTGTCATTCGTAATGCAGATATTTCTCCGGCTTTCAGAAGGTGACGGATATATGCTTTTGAGAAGTTTTTACACATATAACAATCACATTCCGGATCCATCGGAGAATGGTCTAAACGATATTTTTCATTACGAAGATTTATTCTTCCGCGATTTGTGAAAACACTTCCGTTTCGAGCGATACGTGTAGGGAAGACACAGTCGAACATGTCGATTCCCGCAGAAACTCCGGTAAAAATGTCTTCCGGTGTTCCTACTCCCATCAGATAACGCGGTTTGTTTTCAGGAAGAAGCGGAGCAGTGTAAGATAAAATATCTGCAAATACATCTTTGGATTCACCGACAGAAAGTCCGCCGATTGCATAACCGTCAAAATCTATTGCGATAGTTTCTTTTGCACTTTTTTCTCTCAAATCTTTGAAAAAATTACCTTGAACAATTCCGAATTGCTTTTGTCTTTCCGGATTGATGACTTTTGCGTAATGTTCACGAGAACGTGCAGCCCAACGAGCTGTAGTATCAACAGCTTTTGCCGCTTCGGAATGTGTTATTTCCGGTGGCGTACAGTGGTCAAGTACCATCATAATATCCGAACCTAAAATTCGTTGTACATCAACAACATTTTCCGGTGAAAGAAAATGTTTTGAGCCGTCAATGTGTGAACGAAATTCGATTCCGTCTTTTTTTATTTTATTTAATGAACTAAGTGAAAAAATTTGGAATCCGCCGGAATCGGTCAAAATGTTTCTGTCCCAGCCGGCAAAAGCGTGTAAGCCTCCCATTTCTTCGATAACTTCAAGTCCCGGACGTAAATATAAATGATAAGCATTTGACAACATTATCTGGGCATTGATTTCTTTTATTTCATACGGAAGAAATGTTTTTACCGGTCCGTTTGTCCCTACCGGCATAAAAACCGGAGTCTGTACGTCTCCGTGATAAAGATGTACAGTTCCGGCTCTGGCAAAAGTTTTTTCGTCTTTTTTTTCTAAGGTAAACAAATTATTTTTCCTCTTCTAAAATTAATGATGCAGCTCCGATAATTCCGGCGTCATTTTGAAGTTTTGCCGGTAAAATAGGAAGATTTTCCATGAATAAAGGCCATGCAATTTGTTTTGTGTGGAATGCAATTTTATCCAAGAAGAAGTTTCCTGCCATAGCTACACCGCCGCCGATGATTACGGCGTCAAGATTTAACATATTGATAAAACTTCCTATTACAGTTCCCAAATGAGCAGCTGCATTGTCTACGGCGTGTATTGAAGCTGCATCTCCGGCTTTTGCTTTATCAAAAATAATCTGTGCATTTATTGTTTCCGGTGCTATTCCTTCATAAGAAGTTATACTGCCTCGTGCAATTCCGTTGCGAATTTCGTTAATGATTGCTGTAGCAGATGAATATGCTTCGATACAACCGCGATTTCCGCATCCGCACAAGTGTCCGCCGGGAACTGCTACAACGTGTCCCAATTCACCTGCAAATCCGTCTCTTCCTCGGTAAACTTTGTCGTTTAATACGATTCCGCCGCCGACACCTGTACCGATTGTAAGCATAACAAAATTCTTAAAATCTTTTCCGGCACCGAAGATGTGTTCTCCTACGGCTGCACAAGTAGCGTCATTGTCACCGTATGCAGGTACATTTAGACGTTGTTCTATATATTCGATAATAGGTTCATTTTGTAGAGGCGGAATATTTACACATGTTTTTAATACACGTCTGTTTTTATCAAAAGCTCCCGGACCTCCGACACCTACGCCGGCAATTTCTTTACCTTCGTTTTTCCATTGAACAATCGGGTCAATGTAGGCATTCATAATTGCTTGCCAGTGTGCATTTTTTTCTGTCTTAGCTTGTGTTTTTACTACAATATTTCCGTTTTCATCAACCAAACCGATTTTGGCTGTAGTTCCGCCGATATCAATTCCGGCAAATAATTTATTACTCATAATTTTTTCTCCTTATATTTTTTTAAGTTTTTGAACGTATAACTAACGTAATTGCAACAGGAAGAAATAAAAAGAAAGTAGCCCAAGCACCGGCTACCGGTGATATTATTCCCGTGTATGCAAGATTATCCAATAAAAGAAATTGTGCTATATAATACACTATTGCTTGTACGATTGAAAGTGCTAAACCAACAATTAAAATATAGACTTTTGATAATGTTGCAACTCCGACTGAAAATATTGAGAATATTATCAATATGCAAGGGAATGAGAATTTCTTGTGAAAGTCTGTAGATTCTTTTCGATGTTCAACGTTTATTCGTTCCAGTAACTTTATTCTTTCGTATGCTTCGATAATGTTCATATTTTCAATTTCATACTCACTGCTTTTGAAAATAGACGGCTTTTCCGGAAGTAAAAGCGTTTTGCGTTCAAAGTTATCTTCTTTTATTAAAGTTCCGTTGTTATCCCAAAAACGTTCTGTTCCGGAATATACAAGCCAACCGCTTTTTGTGTAGATGGCGTAGTTTGCGTCAATTCTTTCCGTAATTAAGTAATCTTCGTTTATTTTGAAGATTATAGGTTTTTCCAATTTATTTTTTCCGGCATCAAAATCAGATGCATGCCAGAAATATCCTTCTTTTTCACTTCGCAACGTAATATTGGAATAGTCATCGTTTTTTTTACTGTTGATTTTTTGCATTTCCTGATCTCTGTATCTCATTGCATAGATAACGCCGAAACTGTCTATAAAAATCATCAGTATTGATAAAAAAACACCAAATATAATTATCGGCAGTGTAAAGCGTGCGTAAGAAATCCCGGAGGTGAAAATTGCAATCAGTTCGTTTGACTGGTAAAAATTACTTATTGCCATGATAATTCCGAACATTATAACAAACGGCATGGTAAACCAGATGGCTTTGGGAATAAGCAATGCGGTTAATTTTAAAATTTCCAGAGCAGAAAGATTTTTTGATAAATACATATCCAGCTGTCCGAATAAATCTGCAATCACGACTACAAGGATTCCCAGAAATTGAGCAAGAAGATACCAATTTATAAAACTGGCAAACAACATTTTGTAAAGTGTAAAAGGAACTTTTACGGCAGAAGCTCGTTCTCTCATTCCAGCAACCTCTTAATTAAAATTATTATACCAATGACGAAAAAGACCAGGTTCGGTAAAAATACGGAGATAAACGGCGGAAGAACCATTTTCTTTCCCATTACAATCATTCCGTAATAGAAAAACCAATAGATTCCGCAAAGCATTAAACCTATAATAAAACCGAAAGCATATCCGGCACGTCGGGAATATATTCCGATTGGAGCTCCGAATATAACGAAAATTATACATGCTAAAGGAAGCGAAAATTTATCGTAGAAATCAATTTTTCTTCTGTTAAGTGAGTATGTGTTTGGTTTATCTTTTTTTATTCTGTCCATAGAATTTAAATAATTATCTAAGCCTCTTAAATTGTTTTTGTTTGAATTTGAAGAGCGATTATTTTGATAATATGTAGAATAAGCAGTATCTCTGAATAATTCTTGATTTCTTATGTATTCGCCTTCTTTATTGTTTATCTCATTAGAAACATTTGTTTTTTGAGTCTGTACATCTTTGAGTAATTCAAGGGTGTTTTTTACATCTGCACTGGAACGGAAAGAATTGGCATCATCAAAATCCATAAACTTTATGTAGTATTTTATTGTTTCCGCAAAACCGTAATGAAATTCTTGCGGACGGTTTTTTTGCTGAAATTGAACCATTGCATCTTCCATTTGAATTTCAACAGCTTCTTTCATTTCTTCAGGAGTTTGAAATAATGCTTTTTTTGCTGATATTATACGTTTTTGATTATCATTGTCTCTGTCAATGATTACAATTCCGTTAATACTTGTGTCTTTTACCGTATCAGTAAAAAGTACTTTATTACCGTATTTTTTTACGGTTTTAGATTTGAAATATAAAGTAGGCTTAATGGTGGCTATTTTATTTCTGGTTTCAAATTGTTTTTTCATTCCCAGAGGTTTTAAGCGGTCATTTATTCCGAACGCAACAAGCATGACTATAAAACCGGTAATGAAAATAGGTTTAAAAACAGTGGTAAGGCTTATTCCGACTGATTTAAAAGCAACAATTTCATTGTCTCCGGAAAATCGTCCGATTGTCATTAATGTTGCCAATAATATACTGAACGGAAAACTGAACATTGTATAAGTCGGTAAAATGGTTACAATCATCATCCAAACTAAATCAAACGGAATATTTTTTTCTATCAACGGTTTGATTATGACTAGAATATGATTGATGATATACATCATGAAGAAAAATATAAAACAAATAAAAAAAGTAGGTAAATATTCACTTAAAATATATTTTGTTGCGATTTTCATTTATAACTTCTCTGCGTTAATTAGACTTTTTAATCTAGTTGAAATAATTCATTTTTAATTGTTCGTCATTTTTTTTATCAATACACCTTCTCCGAGTGTAGCGATAAATAAATAACCACAATGATAAATAATTTTCTGAATATCGTTTCCTATATAGAAATCAGAAATCGGAAAATTGGATAAATCTTCATTATCGAGTGAATATATCCCATTCCCAAGTGAACCGCAATAAAAAACATTCTTGTTTTCTGCTATTGTCATAAAGTAATCATTTTGGATTTCGGGATAATTCTTTTGACTGTAGTTTTTTACTTTTTTGTTTTTGGTATTATAAAGATAAATTCCTCCGCCGTAAGTAGCAAAGCAAATTGTATCTTCATCAGTATTTGTTTGAATATCTTTTATGACATAAGAATTCTTTTTTAGGATAGATTCTTCTTTCAGCGTTTCACTATTTATATTAAAGGAGTATAATTTTGCATTATAAGTGGCAATTAGTAATTTATCTTGAAATCTTTTCATTGTACTTATATTGTTGTTGTTGAGGATTTGATAATATTTTTCAGATTCAAGATTGTAAATAATACATCCGTTACCTAGTGTTCCTACATAAACATTTATATTATCACTGTAAATATTTGTGATTCTCATATTTTCAAAAATCGGAATATTTGTAAATGATTCATCTCGTTTACTTAGTTTGGTAATTCCGTTATTTGTTCCTATCCATAAAAAGTTTTCTGCATCGTAAATTGCACGTACTTCATCTGACGGCAAAGTCGGTTGACGAAAAAATTGATAATCATCAAGAATATAATTGTAACGAATAAGACCGCCGTTCCATAAACCAATATATAAAATGTCATTTTGTGCATATAGTGTACAAATATTCGGGTCTCCGTATCCGATATCTTTTGTTTCAATTTTTGACCAGCTTATAAAATTCATTAAATATTGATAAATTTCTTTTTCTTTTGAATTCAGAAACCTTGGATTAATATCAAATAAATAATATCGAGCATTGGCTTTATCTTTTCTTTCATGTGCTAAAAGTCCGAGATATAAACGAGAAGTCTCGACAAAATTAGGATTTTCACATCCTAAAATAACTTGAAAGTAATCCTCCGCTTCTGAAGTTAAACCGGTTTCGTAATACAAAAGGGCTGTAAGCATTTGGATTTTTTCTTTGTAAGCCAAAGACAGACGTTTATCATTAATTTCGTTTTTAGCTAAATCAATATAATAAAGTGCAGAATAAAATTCTCGTGTAGAATATCCTATTTGAGCAAGGAAATAGTCTGCAATAATATTGTATTCTGAAGTAGGGTAAAGAGATTTTATCTTTAACAGAATATTTTTAGCATTATCAAATTCGTTTTTGTATAAAAAAGAAGTAACACTGCTTATTTCATTGTTTAGTTTTATTTTTTCTCGAATAGTAATTGCGTGTAGCGGAGATATAAAACATAAAAATATAATTATAAATTTAAAGTTTTTCATTTCCGGTAGAACCAAAACCTCCGCTTCCGCGTTGGGTTTCTTTTAGATTATCAACTTCTTCTAAAATAGTAGAAGATACGGTTGAAAATATCATTTGTGCAATACGTGTTTCTTTCTCTATTAGAAAATCTTTATCTGAAAAATTTATAAGTAAAACTTTTACTTCACCTCTATAGTCGGCATCTATCGTACCGGGTGCGTTAAGTACGGTGATACCGTGTTTTATTGCTAAACCACTTCTCGGACGAACTTGGGCTTCCATATTTGAAGGCATTTCCATTGAAATTCCGGTAGATACGGCAATGTAGCCTTTTGCCGGTAAAAGAATTGTTTCATCGCTGTATAAATCATAGCCGGCAGAATCAGGTGTTGCTTTTTGCGGAATATGTGCTGTTGCAGATAAGCGTTTTATTTTTATTTTATTAACTAAAAAGTCCATTTTGGTTGATTTACCTTTTTCTTATATAAAACATGTGTATAAATTTTTTGTGAATTCAAAAAGTCACGTGCTAATGACATAATTTCTTCTGCGGAAATGTTTTTTATAATTTCGATTGATTTCAATTTATTCATTTTGCTGTCACTGATGAGATGATAATATATGTTAGAACTCATTTTTCTTGATAAATTATCATTGTTTAATAAAATTTCTCCAATCTTTTGTTTCTTTATTTTTTCAAGCTCTCCGTCAACCAATCCGTGTTCGAGTAAGTTGCAAATTACTTGATTTACGGCTTCAATGGCTTTGTTATATTTAGAGTAATCCACAGAGAAATAAATAGAAAATAAAGTTTCATTTCTAAATTCTTCAAATTGAGTCGTAATTGTGTAGCATAATCCCAATTCATCACGAATTTTTTTGAATAAGCGAGAAGAAAAAGAATCTCCGAGTAATATGCTTAATAAACTTGTTTTTAAACTAAATTCAAGTGAATTTTGTGCTATAACAGACCCAAACATTACGTGGACATGTTCTGATTTCATATCAGTAAAGCCAAATTTTTCAGAAGAAATCTTTAAATCTTTTTTATTTTCTAAGTTACCGTAAGCTGTTCTAAAATCTAAATTTTCGATTAGATGAGTTACTTTATCCGGATTAAAATTACCGGCAATAGATATAATTAATCTGTTTGCTGTGAAATTCTTTTGATAGAAAGTCATTAAGTTTTCACGTGTGACATCTTGTATTATCTGTTCGTATCCGATAATAGGATGTCCTAATCCACAATCAGCAAAAAAACTTGCAAAGAAATCTTCCCACAATTTATCTTGCGGGTCTTCCAGAGTAGAATTCAATTCATTTAAAATTACGTCTTTTTCTACGGATAATTCTTTATCATTGAACATCGAACGATTAAACATCTGTTCCATTAAACAGATAGAATCTTCGAGATAATATTCTGGAACGGTGTTATAGATACAAACTTCTTCTTTGGAGGTATAAGCATTTATAAAACCTCCCATTTCATCAAACTTTGAAGAAAGTTCGTCTTTAGTATATTTTTCACATCCTTTGAAGAACATATGCTCTATAAAGTGAGAAAAACCTGCTTCATTTTTAGCTTCATCTCTGGAACCGAATTTAGTAAAAAAAGCTAAAGAAGCTGTTGAAAACGCAGATAACGGTTCTAAAAGAAGAGTCGCTCCATTCTTTAATTTTCGTACAATAACTCGATGTTGTAATAAAGACTGCATATTTTTAACTTTACCCATAAAAATAAATACGGGAATAACATTTAGTTATATCCCGCATTGTGTTCAAAATTAAAGGAATACTTTAATTATTTTCTGATGTTTAATTCTTTAAGAATTGTTCTATATCTTTCGATATCTCTTTTCTTTACGTAATCTAATAATCTTCTTCTGTTTCCTACAATTTTTAACATCCCTCTTCTGGAGTGGAAATCTTTTGCATGTGATTTGAAATGCTCAGTAAGATATTTAATTCTTTCTGTAAGAAGTGCAATCTGAACTTCTATAGAACCAGTATCTGCATCACCTTTTCCAAATTTTTTAACAATTTCCTGTTTGCTCTCCTTGGTTAACACTTAAACGCTCCTCGTATCATTTATGATTGTCTAAAATATTTTTTTGTCATATCTAAGTCGATTCTTAGCTGTTCTTTTAATTCATCAAATGAATTGAACGGCTTATTATCTCTAATCTTTTGTAAAAAGTCAACTCTTATTGGAAAGCCATACGCATAATCCTTATAACCAATAAGATGTGTTTCCACGATTGAGTCACTTACAAAAGTCATACTTGGATAATTTTTATTATTAACTTCTGTTGTTGTAAAATAACTTCCTGCTTTAGGATAAAGCACGTTGTCATTTTGTATATTCATTGTCGGGAAGCCAATGGTTCTTCCCATTTGCTTACCTTTTGTTACAACGCCTTTGATAAAATAATTATATCCAAGTCTGCAATTCGCCTCAACGATTGACCCGCTTTTTATATACTTTTTTATCTCAGATGTCGATACTTTTTTTCCATCAAATTTAAAAGTTTCTTCTGTAAATATATCAAAACCTTCATTTTTTAACAAATCAAGGTCTCCGCTTTTATTTATTCCGAAATGAAAATCTTTTCCTTCATAATAACTTACTATTCCGAAGTTTTTATGCAATATTTTTGAAAAAATTACGGGATTTAACTCTTTTAATTCTTTAGTAAAATTACAGAGAATAGTATTTTGAATTCCTAATTCTTCTAACATTGTGAGTTTATCAGATAATTCCAATATGTTTTTTTCATTATCGAATTTTTTAGGAGACTCGATAAAGGTTAAAACATAACTGTCTAAATCCTTTTTATTTGCAACATTTACCATGTCAGATAATAATTTTCGATGACCTATGTGCAATGTTTCGAATGCTCCGATAGATATTATTCCATTTCGTTTATATTCTGTCGAAGTAAAAAAGTCATTGTATATGTTCATGATTAAACCTTGCTATCGTATACTAAATCATATTTGAATTTATTATTTTCATAAATTAAAATTGCTACTAATTTATTATCATTATTCAGTAATCTATAGAATCCTGGTTTTTCAGGGGGATTTTTTACCATTTGTAAGGAAATAGGTTTTCCGTTATATGGGTGATTAATAAATTCATTTTTTAATTCTATAATGGGTAAATTGGAAACAATACTTTCAGGTGAATGAACTTTGAGACTTTTGTTTTTAATATCTTCAAAAGAAAATGCATTTTGTAAATCAAAATCTCCGACTTTGGTTCGTTTTAAAGCACAAATATGTGCTAAATATCCCGTATCAATTCCAATATCTCTGGCAAGAGAACGAATATAGGTTCCTGATGAACATGAAATTTCTAAAGTGAGAATAGGTGAGGCGAAATCTAAGATTTTTATATTGTGTATTGTTACTTCACGCTCTTTGATTTCCGGAGTTTCTCCTTCTTGTGCTATTTGATAAGCCCTTTTACCGTTTACATGAATCGCACTGTAATTTGGAGGACGTTGCAAAATTTTTCCGTGATATTTTTTTAGATGTTCTTTTATTACATCAAGTGAAAAATCTGAAGTATCGCTTTTTGCATAAACAGTCCCTTCGGCATCATCTGTTGTTGTTTGAATTCCGAAATGTATTTGTGCAATATATGTTTTATCTAAACCTACTAGAAATTTAAGCAATTTAGTGGCTTTTCCGGTACATACCAATAATAATCCTTCGGCATCTTTATCCAAAGTTCCGGCATGTCCGTTTTTTGAAATACCTAATTCTTTTCTTATTCGATTTATTTCTTGAAAAGAGGTAACTCCTCTTGCTTTGTTTATTAACAACAAATTGTTATTCGGTAATTCCATCTGAATTGTTGTCCTCATTGTCATTTTCTTTATCTTGTAGTTGTGCTTCTTTAGAAAGCATATCAAGTATAGCATCGACACGATTGGCTTTTTCTTCGAATGGATCAATTCTGAATTCAATTTTAGGAGTAAAACGAAGTTTTAATTTTTCTGCAAGTTGGGCTTGAATGAAACCTTTGGCATTATTCAAGCCTTTTACAGCTAATTCTTTTGCTTGTTTTGTCCCATTTAATGAAAAATAGATATGGGAATAATGCTTGTCTGCACTTAAAGTTACTTTAGTAATGGTAAGCAGAGTAGGAACTCTGGGGTCTTTGATTGCTCCCGAAACAATGAGTTTCATTATTTCTTTTTCAATACTTCTTTTTATTTTTTCATCTCTAACACCCAAAGTTTTCCTCTCTTTTCTATAATGATTATATAGATTCTAATTATTCTTTTTCATCTAATTCAAGAAGCGTATGAAGCTTTTCTTCTTCAGCACGGAACATTTCTTCTTCAAGACGTTTTTGTTCTTTTATTTCGGCAGCTTTTCGTTCTTCTTCAAGCTGTTTCTCTTTTTTCTCAACGTCATCAAGGTTTCTTTGAATTTCTTTTATTTCATATGCTTCCATGATATCGCCGACTCTTATATCTTTCCAGTTTTCCAAACTGATACCACATTCCGTACCTTCAAGAACTTCAGAGGCATCATCTTTATAACGTTTTAATGAAGATATTTTTCCGGAATAAATCTGAACATCATCACGCATTAAACGAATCAATGATTTACGTTTTACTTTTCCTGAAGTAACAATAGAACCTGCAATAGTACCAACCTTTGAAATCTTGAAGACTTGTTTTACTTCGATAGCTCCGATTAGTTCTTCTTGTAAATCAGGTTTAATCATACCTTCCATTGCAGCTTTAATATCTTCGATGATATCGTAAATGATATTATATCTACGTGCATCAACCTTTTCTTTCTCTATTAAAAGAGACGCTTTTGGATTTGGACGAACTCTGAAACAGATAATAATAGCTTTACTTGTAACGGCAAGCATGACATCGGTTTCATTAATCGGACCGACACCCATATGAATGGTTGTTAATTTAATCTCACTGTTAGATAATTTATTCAAACTATCACGAATTGCTTCTGAAGAACCTTGAACGTCAGCCTTGATAATAACTTTAATTTCTTGTTGTTCACCTTCTTTTTTCTGTGATAAGAAATCATTTAAAGTTAATTTTTTAACAGCTTCGGCATCTTTCATTTTGTTCAAATCTTTACGTTTTGCAGATAAAAGTTTTGCTTCTTTTTCTGTTTCAAGAACATTAAAAGGGTCACCCGCATTAGGAATACCTTCAATACCTGTAATTTCAACAGGAGTAGAAGGTGTTGCCACTTTAATTCTCTTACCTTTATCATTCCACATTGCACGAATTTTACCACTGTAAACTCCCGCAACAAAGAAATCTCCGACTTTTAAAGTTCCTTTTGAAATTAACACAGAAGCAACGGCACCACGTCCTTGATCGATTTTAGATTCAAGAACAAATCCGGAAGCTCTTGTTTTATATGAAGCTTTAAGGTTTTCAACTTCTGCTTGTAAAATAACGGCTTCAAGCAATTCATTAATTCCGGTTCTTTTCAATGCACTGATTTCACAACACATTTTATCACCGCCAAATTCTTCAATTAATACACCGTGTTCGGCTAATTGATTTTTTATTTTGGCAATGTTGGAATCCGGTTTGTCACATTTATTTATTGCAACAATTATAGGTACTTCAGCCTGTGTGGCATGGTTGATAGCTTCTATTGTTTGAGGCATTACACCGTCATCAGCAGCAACAACCAAAATAACTATATCTGTAACTTGTGCTCCTCTGGCTCTCATCATGGTAAATGCTTCGTGTCCCGGAGTATCTATAAATGTAATAGTTTCACCGTTTTCAAGAGTTACACTGTACGCACCTATATGTTGTGTTATACCGCCGGATTCAGTAGAGGCTTTATCAGAATGTCGAATAGCATCAAGTAATTTTGTTTTACCATGGTCAACGTGTCCCATAACTGTTACCACAGGAGGACGTTTTTGCATTTCTGATTCATCTATTTTTTCTTCTTCGATTACAGTTTCTTCGTATAGAGAAACAATGTTTACCTTACAGTTGAAATCTTCTGCAACGACAGCAACCGTATCAGCATCAATTTTATCATTGATAGTACACATGTAACCGTAAGAGATTAATTTAGAAATGATGACATTAGCTTTTAAATTCATTTTTTTAGCTAAATCACTGACACTGATTTTATCAACAATATCAATACTTGCCGGTACAGAACTTAATGAAACTTTATCTTCTTTCTTTTTGTAGATAAGTTCCATTTCCGGTTTAGCGAATAATTCTTTTTTATCATCATTCTTCTTATTATTTTCTTTTTTTCTTGAACGTGTTTTATCATTAGTAGTTGTAGGAATATCCATTTTAGGCTGTCTGAAACCATTGTTTTGTCCCGGACGATTTCCTGAATAAGGTTTATTAAAATCACGTTGTTGATTATTGTTATTATTGAAACCGTTTCTGTTATTGTTAAAAGGTCTTCTGTCTCCGAATTGTTGATTTTGACCGTTATTATTATTTCTGTTGTAATTTCCGTTTTGGAAATTATTTGAACGATAGTTTCCGTTAGGTCTATTATTTCCACCGTTATAGTTGGAACGATTATTATTTTGGTTATAACCATTTTGTCTAGGAGGATATTTACTATATTCTCTGTTTTGTTCTCTATTCTGGTTTTGATAATTATTTCTTTGGTATGGAGAATAATCGCTGCTTACACTTACTTTCTTTTCTTCTTCTTTTTTTGTGTTCTCAGGTTGTTCAGTGGCAACAGCTTTAGTTTCCTTTGGCGGCTCTGTAACGGTAGAACCGGAAGCAGATGGGCCTGTTTTTTTAATTATAACTTTTTTTGCAGGCGTAGCTGTCTTGTTTGTACTTGAAGTTTGCGAAGTAGTACTACTTTTTTTTCTTATAAGGATTTTTTTGTGTCCATCCTCATTTTTGTTCAATTCATTTTTATCTTGTTCTGCCATGGCACCCCCATCAAAGAAAACTAACGAAATAATAAAATAATCACTTCTTTTTAACTCGTCTCAAGAATAAATAATCCGAATGTTAAGAATGATAAAAAAAGATTTGCATTAAAAATAATCTAACTTACAAAACACTCTCACTTTAACTGAAAAAATGAAAAAATGTCAAGAAAATTATTCTTTCTCAAACTCGATTTCTATTCCACATCTAGAACATTTTGTTTCATTAACTGAAATCGGAGCTCCGCAATCCGGACAATAATAAATATCGATACCGCAATTAGGGCATTTTTCAGCATTTTCCGGTAACGCATTTCCACATTCCGGACATTGTGAATCTTCATCAATAATATCAAAGTTTTCATCGATATATTGTTGTAATTCATTTGCCATTTCAGGTGTAATACCTGGAAGGGTAGAGAAATCTTCAATTTTAATTAATTCCTCTACAGAATAAATTTTGTTTGTTGTTAAAATAGATTTAATTTCATTACTGATTTCTAAATCATCTAACATATAATCACCGTCTGCCGGATTTTCTTCTGTATTATCGATTACTTCTTCTACGATTTCTTCTTTTTCTTCTACAATTTCTTCAGCTTCAGGCATTTGGCGGAATAATTCTTCAGCTTTTTGGATTTGATCGATAATCAAATTCTTTTCAAGAGCTTCGGCTTTAGTCATTACATCGATTTTCCAACCGGATATTTTTTTCGCAAGATTTATATTTGCTCCGCGAATACCGATTGCAAATGAAAGTTGGGTCTCATCCATTACTGCAGTTGCAGTTTTTTCTTCTTCGTTTGTAATAACAACATCTATAACTTGTGCCGGTGTTAATGCTTGTGCAATAAAAGTTCTCGGACTTGCAGACCATTGAATAATATCAATTTTTTCACCGGATAATTCTTTTGTTATATTTTGAATTCTGTTTCCTTTAGTTCCTACACAAGCTCCGACAGGATCGATTTCTTCTTTATCGGTATAAACGGCAACTTTCGTTCTGTAACCGGCTTCACGTTGAATTTCTTTTATTTTTATAGTTTCATCGCTTAATTCCGGGATTTCTAACATCAATAGTTTTTTAACGAATTCTTCATTACGACGACTTAATTTAATGGAAATATTGTTGCTGCGTCTGTCCGGTTCAACTCTGTAAATAATAGTTTTAATTCTGTCGCCGGGAGAATAACTGTCCAGTTCTAACGGAGACTGATCGTTTTTCAATAAAATCCCTTCCGGTTCTTGATCTCCGAGATTTACGAATATATTTCCGTCTTTAACTCGCTGAACGAATCCGACTATAATTTCACCTTCTTTTCTCTTGAAATTAGATAACTTTGTATTTTTTTCTATTTCTTTTAATTTTTGAAGAATAGTTTGTTTTGCCGAGTGAATTGCTAACTGTCCGAATTCTTTCGGGTCACACGGAATTTCTAATTTGTCACCTAATTTAGCAGAAGGAGTATATTTTATAGCTTCCGATAATTCAATTTCATATAAATCGTCATCAAGTTCTTCAACAACTTCTTTAATTGAATTAACAGTAAAAATATAACTGTCAGTTATTTTTATGGAAAGATTTTCTAAAGTTCCGTAATATTTTTTATAAGCATTAGTTAATGCTATTTCTATAGTTTCCTGAATTAATTCTTCACTTATTCCTTTTTCCTGATTAATATCTTTTATTGCTGCTGAAAGATTTAATGTCATTTTTCTCTCCTGAATTACATAATTTCTAACAGTTAATTAATAATATTAGCACAAAGTTGCTTTCTTAATATCTTCTATAAGAATAGTTTCTGTCTTAGTTGTATTATCTTTATTTTTAATTTCTAAAGATATTTTATCATCTTCGTTTCCGTTACAAATTCCAACATAAGAATTCGAAGAACATGAAATGTGCATTTTTTTGCCTTTAAACAAATCAAACTCTTTAATAAATTTAATTTTTCTGAATATTCCCGGACTTGAAACTTCTAATAAGAACTTTTCTCCGAGAAAATCAAGATTTTCTAAAACCGGCGAAACAACGTCATTTAATTTTGCGATTGATTCTATTCCCATTTTTTCGGAATCTTGATTAAAGACAAAAAGGCTCACACTTTTTTCTTTACCTTTTCTGATTTCGATATCAACAAGATGAAAACCTTCCTTTAACAAAAGTCCTTCAATTCCTTGTTCTATAATTAAAAATTCTTTTGTTTTGATTTTATCTTGCATTATTAAACCTCTTATTTATAACAGGTGATGTATAAAAAAAGAGTCTTTTAAAAAGACTCTCTCTTGAAAAAGCCAAAATAATTTATATTGTGTATAATACAAAAAAGGTAATCAGTCAATTCTTTTTTGTGTATTACAATGTTAAAACAGATATCATGAAATAAAGTTGATTATTTTTAAAGTAGCTTCGATTGCCGCAGTATTTTGGTCGTGATTTAAACCTTTAGTGGTAATCTTTTTTACTTTTCCGTCTTGCTGTTCTACTTCCCAAGTAATAACTGCTTGTACCATAGCGTTTGTACGTCCTCCCGGAGGGATTTCTACGGTATAATCAGTAAGTTTTGGAATTTGAAGTTCAAATTGTTTTAAAATCTTTTTAAGAGCATTCATGAATGCGTCGTATCCACCGTCACCTTGTGCTGCTTCTTCTGCTTCTTTTCCTCTGAAAGAACAACGTACATTTGCAATTGATTTTAATTTATATGTAGAATTGATTGAAAAGTTTAATACTTTAAAATCATTATTTGTTTTTGTTTCAAAGATATCATTGATGATAAAAGGTAAATCCGTTGCAAATACGGTTTTCTTTTCATCACCTAATTTTATTATTGTTTGCAAAAGAATATTTTTCTTTTCTTCGGAAAGTGAGATACCTAATTCTTTTAAGTTCATTTCAAGATTTGCTTTACCTGAAAGTTTTCCCAAGGCATATTCTCGATGACGTCCGAATCGTTCCGGTTTTAAATTATTTACGTATAAATCACCTTTTTTATCTCCGTCAGCGTGAACTCCGGCTGTTTGTGTGAAAATATTTTTTCCGTAAATCGGTTTATTGGCAGGCATTCTTTGACCGCTGAATGTTTCAACATATTGTGATGCCGTAAATAGTTCTTTTTCATCAATGTTAATGTTTGCATCATTGATAAAATCTTTTATTCCTACACAAACTTCATCAAGCGAAGCATTACCGGCACGTTCTCCCATACCGTTAACGGCAAGATGAACGCCTTTTACACCGGCTTTTATTGCTGCTAAAGCATTTGCGGTTCCCAGCCCGTAATCATTGTGCGGATGAAAATCAAAATGTAGAGTAGGATGTTTTTCAACGATTTTTTGGATATTTTCAAACGTAGAAAACGGATTGAGAATTCCTAAAGTATCCGGCAACATTATTCTTTTAATAGGGAAGTTTTTTAAGAAATCTATTTGAGAGAATAAATATTCCGGTGAATTGAGGATTCCGTTGGAGAAATCTTCGAGATATACATTTACGGAAAAATTTTTACTGAAAGCGTATTCTAATGTACGTTCTATGTCATTTTGATGTTCTTTTTGAGTTTTTTTCAACTGTTGTTCACAATGTTTCAGTGAACCTTTCGTTAAAAGATTGATACATTTAATTCCGGCTTTCATAGCCCAATTTATGGATTTGTCATAATCGATAAAAGTTAAAATTTCTAATTTATCGGCGAACTCGAAATTATTGGCCCATTCGACAATTTTTTCAACACCTTTTTGTTCTCCGTCAGAAACTCTTGCAGAAGTAATTTCTAGTCTGTCAACTTTTACTTTTGACAATAAGATTTCGGCAATTGTCAGTTTTTCACTCGGAGTAAAGGAAATCCCTTGCATTTGCTCTCCGTCACGAAGAGTTGTATCCATAATTTCGATTTGTCTCATTTATAATCCTTTAATAAAAAAACACATTTATAAAAATGACCGCCGGATTTCTTTATCTCAGCGGTCACTAAAATAAAATTTTATAGAAAATAGATTAATTTTCTGTAAGTACTTCTAATTGTTTTAATGTCTTTTTGTCAAGTATAAGGATATCTTTCTTGCTGTCATTTAAGTAAATAAAATCTTCATAAAACGACATGAAAGTATCATTAAATACTGCAATTTCACTTCTGGCTTGTAATTCTAAGTTTAAGTCAAACTTTGCAAGATAATAAGCATCGTCACCTTTTATAACAGCGTAAATAAAATTATCTTTTATTTCCATTTGTGTTCTTTGGAAAATGTTGTCTGTTCCCATTTTCTTTAAATCAAGCGTTTCCGTATCAAGCAATGCTAAATAATGAGATGTATCATCTTTAGTTTTGTGACCTATTACAAGTACACCTTCTTTAAATACGTAGTAATTTTTTCCGCAAATATTACTGAAAGTAGAAGTTTTTAGAATTTTTCTGTTTGCTCCGTCGATTACGGAAAGTTGATTGTTGTAGTGTCCGTTATCCATGTATTCTTTAACTTTTAAATAGTAAAATTTTCCGGCTAAAATACGAGGGTCGGGCATATTTTTACGAAGAGCTTCTTCTTTTTGTGCAAGTTCTTCTTTTTGTTTTTGAATTTCTTCTTCAGCAGCTTTCTTTTCTTCTTTTAATTTTTGAGCTTCTTCCTCAAGTTTTTTCTTTGCTGCTTCATCCGGATTTTCATTTACGATTTTCTGAAATTCATCATCTTCAATTTCTTCTTTGTCATCGCTGATTTCTTCTTTTTTACTTTCAGCTTCTTCTTCTTTTTCTGTGATATCTTTTTCTTTAGCTGAAGTTTCTTCTTTTTTTGCATTTAAAGCTTCTTCTTCTTCAGAAAGTTTTTCTTTTTCTTTTTTAACAGCTTCTTTTTCTGCGTTTAAAGCTTTTTCACGTTCTTCAAGTTCTTTTAAAGCCTTTTCTTTTTCCGGACCGTCGGGCATTTTAGCAATTTCGGCTTTACGCTTTGCAATTTCTTTTTCTTCTGCTCTTATCCAAAGTTCTCGGTCTTGAATTGATTTTTTATTTTGACTTAATTTTTTTTCATCATTTGCGTTTTTAGCTTTTTCTTTTTCAACGGAAGCTTTTTCTTTTTTTATTTCATTTTCCAGTTCTTTTACTTCTTTTTCTTTTATTTTAACTAAATCTTTTCGCTCTTTAACGCTCATGTCATCGTTTTCAATTTTAGCGGCATCTATTACATCTTTGTTTGAAAGTTCAGAAGTATTTAAAGCTCCGGCTTTTCCTTTTTGAGGATTTTTACTTAAAGGAATTACTATGCGTGATTTGCCCGGCCATTCACTGTATTTTAATGATAAACCGGCATTTTCGGCTGTAATATAATCAAGCACAACAGATTTAAAATTGTTTTGAAAGTATGCTAAATCTTGGCGATAAACAGCGTTATAAATAGTAATAAAGTAAGCTAATGTTGCGGCATCTTTTTTATTGTAACGATATTGATTTACAAGATATGAAGAAATAATTAAACGAACATTTCTGATATGTTCAACTTTAGCTCCTTTATCTATGGAAATAATATCAGCACCGAATTTGTCATCTTCGTTTTCTCCCAAACAATGAAAAACGGAATATTTATCTAAATAATAATATTCTTTTTTTGCAGAATCATTGTTTAAACCGTCAGAAAGTCGTTTACCGATACCTTCAATACTGGAAACTGATTCTTTGTAATCGTAACTTCCGGTGTAATTTTCGAAAATAATCTCTTTATTTCCGATACTTTGCAACTCATTAGAGTCAACTTGTGCATAGAGTAAGGAAGAGATTGATAAGAACAGTGATAAAATAATTGTTTTGTGTAATGATTTCATCATATTAACTCCTAAAACCAATGATACATAAAAAACTCTTTTTATACATTATAAAAGAAAATTTTTAATGAAATGCTTTTTAATTGGAAACTATCGGAATGTAATGGCTAAAAAAAGAATACATGTGATAAAAAATCTATTTTTTAATTATTATTTAATACAACTATTTCGAACAGCGTGTTCAAGACTCTTACAAAAAAATAAGCGGAGAAACTCCGCTTTTTAATTTACTTGTTTCAATTGTTAATTTCTATATCCTATAATTTCTCTATTTCTTCCGGTGACAAACCTGTAAAATGAGCAATCATGGAAGTCGACATATTTTCCTGTTTCATACTTTTTGCAGTTTCGAGTTTGGCTTTCTGTTCGCCTTGCGTGATTCCTAATGAAATCCCTTCTTCAAAGGCTTCACTTTTTGCTTCTGCAATTCTTGTTGTATATGTCATATATTTACCTCGTACTTCAATGTTTTCTTTTATTACCGCAATCTTATTATCTATCGTTCTGGCAAGGTCGCTGTCAGCTCGTCCCTTACGAATGTAATCATAAAACAACTTCAATTCCGGGTCAAGCAAAGTCAAATCCTCCGCCGCAGTGTTTAAAAAAAGCTTATAAGTTCCGTCTCGTAATGGTAACGGCGGACTGCAGTCTAAACAAAAATTCTCAAACTTATAAAATGCCTTGCCTTGCAAAAACGGGTCAAAAGTACAAATAAAAATTACGTAATTGTCTTTCATTTGCGAGTAGATATCGCCCGGCTGTGTGTTGTCGATATCTGCGGCGGCTTGGTAAAACCTTGAACGTCTCGGTAATTCCAATCGATGCCCATTTTGTAACTCAACATTTATAATCTTCTTTTCGTCTCGTAAATATACGTCCATGGTGATACTTTTTGCTTCCGGAGTAATCTCAATCTCGTGCTGAGATGTGAGAAATTTAATTTCCCCCACTTTGATTCCCAAAATAGTTTCCACTACGTTTTTGCAAATACGGTGAATGTACGTAGTACATGAACGAAATGTTTACTTTAGTAAACATCGAACGAAAATCTCCTTGTCCTTCATCACCTGGGAGAACATGAAGTCATCAGTGATTGTCAAATCTTCCCACTTTTTAAACTTTTGCATTTTTGCTTCCTTGTTTATAATTTAGGAAGCGTTGCTCTTATCAAGTAAGAACAATTACTTCCATACAGTATA
>JBGUUT010000117.1:0-9397 GCA_045133795.1 Spirochaetota bacterium | reverse complement strand
ATATATGACGTGGGAAATGTTAAAACAAGATACTTATGATTCCGGCTTTTCTGCCGGCGAAGAATACGGTTTTTCTTTAGGTCGTAACGAGGGTATTGCAATTGGTGAAGAACGTGGTATTTCATTGGGAAGCACGCAAGCCAAACTTGAAACTGCAAAGAATCTAATAGACTTAGGTTTACCGCAAGACCAAATTGCATTAGTTACCGGCTTATCGATAGAAGAAATAGAGAAGCTATAATTCAAAAAGAGCGGAGAAATCCGCTTTTTTTATAGCAACGCAAACGAACACAAAGAGAGCAGGTAAACAAACTGACAATGGACTTAAGTCCATTGTTATTGTAGAATGAAAAACGCAACTTCTTATTTTAATACTGTTATTTTTTACCGGATAAAAAAACTGCCCGCATTTCTACGGACAGTTTCTTTTGCTTTATTGGAAGCCTTTAATCGATTTATATCTGCTTTGTGCTTTTAAGTGCTCTTCGTAAGTTTTAGAAAATTGATGTGTACCTTTAGCCGGGTCTTTAACTACAAAGTATAAGTAGTCGGATTTTGCCGGATTAAATGCAGCTTTTAATGCGTTTATTCCCGGATTGGAAATCGGTGACGGCGGCAATCCTGTATTTAAATATGTGTTATAAGGGCTGTCGATAAACAAATCATTTTCCAAAAGTCGTTCCTTTGGTTTACCTAAAACATATTGAACCGTAGCACAACTTTGTAATTTCATATTTATGTTTAAACGGTTCAAAAATACTCCGGCAACAATTGCCGCTTCATTTTGAGCTCTTACTTCTTTCTCTATAATAGAGGCAAGAATAATTCTGTCATAAAATTTTTCGGATGTCAGAGTATTGTAATTAGGGATTTCTCGTTTTAATCTGGAATAAAATTCATCGACCATTGTTCGATAAATTTTTGTGATATTTGCACCTTTACGGATTGTGTATGTTTCCGGAAACATAAAACCTTCCGGATTTTTACAGTAAGTAGGAAGTCCTATTTTTACCAACCAATCCGGTTGTGTCGTAAAATCATCGATTTGTTTTTTTGTAAGGATGTTTTTGTCTATTAAAACTCTGTTTATTTCTTTGAAATTATAACCTTCCGGAATGGTAAAGGTGATTGTAGAGAATTTTCCGTTTAGAATATTTTGGATTATGTCAGTTGTTTTTTCGCCCGGTTGAATTTGTAAATAACCGCTTTGCAAACGTTTATCCAGTCCGGTAACTCGTGTCATCACTTTAAAAAATAATGAAGATGTAATTAGTTTTTCTCTTTTTAGGCGAATTGCGATAGAAGATGCGTAATCTCCGGGACGAATATCGAATTCAATACCTTTTTCCGGGATGTCGGAACTTGCTCTGTTTAACAGCAAAAATCCGCTTATGCTTCCGGCAATTCCTATAATTGCTAAAAATACAACCAGTTTAATAATGGTTTTCAATGTAAAGCCTCCGCTTATTTCTTTTTTTGGTAACGTGTACCGTAAGGAAGTATTGCTTTTTCTAATTCACGAGCATTTGCCAATGCATCAAGTGTAACATTGGAACCGGTAAAGTTCGTTTTCTTTAGAGTAGCGGCATGGAATATAGCATTATTAAGGTTAGTATTGCAAAATTTTGCACCGGATAAATCTGCATTGGTAAAAATACAGCCTTCTAAATCGCTGTCAGAAAAATCTGCGTTGCGTAAATCGGCTCCGGTAAAGTTTATACCTACTAATTTTGCGTTTTTTGCAACAGTGCGGTTCATTTTTACGTTGTTCATAATAGAATAACTTAAATTTGCATTTGAAAAATCAGATTTTGCAAAATTACTGTTTGACAGAACGCTGTAACTTAAATTCGTTCCTGTGAATTTTGTATCATTGTATGTTGAGTTTGCTAGGTTTTTACGAGTTAAATCTTTATTTGTGAAATCTGCCTTTTTATTTGGACAACCGCAAAAAAGTATGCATAATCCCAATAACATAAAACATTTTTTCATTTTTCCTCCCTGATATTTTTATTTAAATTATCGAAATAACATAATTTCTGTTTAGTAAAAAACAATTTCTTTTATCTATTTTTATTTTATACTTTAAAGTCACCTGATAAATTACGAAATCTATGTTATAACTTCTTAATTTTAAGTCTAATATTTTTTTGTTAGATGATATAATTTAAACAATGAGCGACAAAGGAGAAAAAAATGGCATTTAGAGATGAATATAATTTTACTCATTTGGTAAACGAAGTTGAAAATCTTATTATTAACGAAACAGAACAGCAATTAAATCTGGAAGAAAATAATGATATTTGTCGATGTCAGGACTGTGTTCTTGATATTGTGGCATATGCATTGAATCAAGTTCCGGCGGTATACAGATGTACATACAGCGGTCGTTTATATGCTCAGGCTTTGTATCTTGAGGAGAATAAGTATGCAACTTATCGTAATGCGGTTAAAGTCGCAATTGATAAAATACGTAACAATCCGTCACACGACTGATAAACGTTTTTTGTATTTCAGAAGAATAATTTTCAATCTGTTTTTGATGATTTCTATGCTTTTTTTGGTATCTTGCGGAACTATTTTGGATACCGGGAAAATAATCGGGAAATGGAAACTGGTAACGGCAGAATTTATTCAATATCATGAAGGTGCTGATAGTTACATCAGTTATTCTACGGAAACTTTGCCCGTAGGAGTAACGGAGCCGTCATCAAGACAACCGGTACTCGGGAACTTTTTTTTCAGTCCGGAAATTACCGACAATTTTTATATTGTATTTAATGATAACGGTTCCGGTCCGGATGCTGACGGCGAATTTATGATTTTTTTTAAAGATTCTCCAACCTTCCCAGATTATATAATTAACGGACATGTGCCGGGAAAATGGAAGCTTGATTCTTTTAATAATCGTTTGACTTGTTATGTTTCGAAAAATGACCAAATAGGAATTACTGATGTAAGTAGTGACGCTACTACCGATTTATATGGGATTTGGCAAACTGAATTTTCTTTCAGTAATGACTGGCCGTTGGCATCTCCGGAGAAAATGGAACTTTTAATAAAAGCAGAAGATGCGAATGTAGAAAAGTTTAATGTAGAAGGAACCGGAGTTTTCGCAAACATAATGAAAGGATATTTTGAAAAACAATGAAAAATCATAATTTTAAATTTCGTATATATGCCGGAAGTAAACTAATGGGCAATAATACCGGAGCTCCGGTATTTGCAGCATTATTTGCCGGAATAGCCGGGAGTTTTGCGGTATTACTTGTAGTTATCGGTGTAATGAACGGTTTTCAAGATAATTATATAACACGTCGTGTCGAGATTGCTTCATATCATGCGACTTTACTTCCTAAAGACAATAAGGCCGGATGTGTTTATGATAAAGCAATCTTGGCAGAATTGTATAGGCAAATACCGGAACTTGAAGCTGCAGTTCCGTTTTGCGACCGTGATATTATAATTTTGTTTCGCAATAAAATTGATTCCGACAGACAACCGGTGAAATTACGTGCCGTAGACCCGGAAGAAATTCAAAAAGACAGTCGTTTTATTGAATTATTTAATATTACACACGGGGCGTTAGATTTTTCGGATGGCAAAGTAATTTTAGGTGAAGAATTAGGCTGGCGAGAATTATCTTTTGCCAGATTAAATTCTGCAGTTTATCTTACTCCGGATATAAGTTTGCAAACTTTGGCAGGTAAAAAAGAAAAAGACGCAGGCGAGTTTCGTGTAAGCGGTTATTTTAATACCGGTAGTTATGATTACGACAGATATTGGGCGTTTGTTTCGCTTTCGTCTTTTTTTAAACTTACACAAACAAATCAAATTGATGGTATAGGGATAAAATTTAAAAAGGGAACGAATCGTCGTACTGCGGTAGAAAATATTCGCAACTTGTCGCTTTTACAAGAGTACGGATTGGAAATCAAAACGGCAGAAGAAACTAACAGTGCGTATTTTGCTGCATTGCGTTTAGAAAAAATGATGATAATGTTTTTATTTGTAATCATTTTTTTAATGGTTGCGACAAATATTTTCGGAACGCTTCGTCTTACGATTTTAGAGAAAAAGAAAAAGATTTTGATTCTTAAAGCGTTGGGAACAACACCGCATGACATAGAGCATATTTTTTTAGTTGAGAGTTTTATTTTGGCATTCGGCGGAGCTACGGTAGGAATGCTTGTCGGAATTTTTATTTCTCACAATATACTCAATATTTTTGCAGTGGTAGAATTTATAATTAATTCAGCATTGCAAATTGCAATTCCTGCCGAAATCTTCAGACCGATTGTTATTTATGATACAAGCATTTATTATCAGACTGATTTTCTTGTAAAATTTGGATTTTCAGAACTTGCTGTAATGTACTTTTCAATAGTGATGTTGACTTTGTTATCAGCGTATATACCGGTAGCAAAAGCGGCACGTTTACGTCCGAATAAAATTTTGCAGGAGGGATTATGAGACTGGAAAATTTAATTGCACGCCGTTATATTCGTTATTCCGGTGAAAATCGAGAAATTTCATCTTCTGCACTTACGGTTATTGTTTCTATTGCTGTCGGAATTATTTTTTATATTTGTGCCGTATCAATTATGAATGGCTATATTTACGGAGTAATGCAATTGTCGTTTGAAGTAAAGTCATTTCATGTTCAGTATGACGGTTCGCGACAAGAAAATGTTCCTTTGACCGGCAGTATAGAAATGCGTCGTGAAGCAATGAAAGGCAAAGGTTATACGGAAATGGAAGAATTGCGTTTGCATTTTTCTGCAGACAAAGAAGTTAAATACAGTGCGTTGTATCGAGAAACCAATGCGGTTTTGCAATATTCCGGAAAAAGTACGGCCGTGGCATTTTTACGAGAATTACCGGAAAATATTTTTCAAAAAGATGACGGTTTTGATAAGGCGGTAAGGTTATTAAACGGAAGTAAAACACTTGCCTTCGGTGAAATAATGATTAGCTCCAAGACTGCACAAAAACTGCGAGTAGATGTCGGTGATAAAATTTTTGTTTCATTTATGGAAAATGATAATACAACATCCGTACGTATTCGAAAGTTTACCGTAAGCGGGATATTTTCTTGCGGACTGTCGGAATTAGACGAGCAACTTGCATTTATAGGTAGAGAAACCGGACGCAGAATGTTTAACGAGTTGCCTTACAATTTGCTGTTGAAACTTCATCATTATAACAATGCGGCTGCGTTTTGTTCAAAATATCAAGCTGACGGCCATATGGCATTAACACATTGGGAGGAAGAAAATTACAATGAGCTTTCAGCATTGAAATTTCAGCGAAATATTATTGCAATGATTGTAATACTTGTTCTTTTTGTCGCAGTATTGAATTTGCTTTCTACAATCCATATTACCGTATTTGAAAAAAAACGCGAAATCGGGATTTTGCGGTCGACCGGATTTGTACCGGCTCAAATTACCAGTCTGTTTTTATATTTGGGGCTTTATCTTGCTGTTTTAGGTTTGATTCCCGGTATAATAATAGGATTGTTACTGTGTCATAATCTAAACGGAATAATTGCAGGTGTAGGGGAAATTTTGTCATCAATAAATATGATGATTTATCATATAGGAAATCTATTTTTTGATTCGCCTAAACCTCTTCCGATAGAGTTTTTCTCAAGTGATTTTTATTTGGATAAGCTTTATACATCAATCAGTATAAGTGAAATTTTATTTATAACCGGATTAACTTTGCTGTTTTCCGTATCGGCGGCATTATTTCCTGCATTAAAAGCCGGTTATATCAAACCTAATGAGGTATTAAAAAATGAATGATTTATTGTGTGTTGAAAATATTTGCAAGACATTTTCCAGCGGAGAAGAAACTTTACACATATTAAACGGAGTTCAATTGTCGTTAAAATCCGGACAAACCATGTCTATTACAGGAGAAAGCGGGTCGGGGAAATCCACGCTTCTTCATATTCTCGGCGGACTTGATACGACAGATTCTGGGAAGGTGTGTATTGACGGGGTGGATATTACAAAGCTTGACGAAACTTCACTTTCAGAACTTCGCAATAAAAAAATCGGTTTTATATTTCAGTCACATTATTTACTGGAAGAATTTGATGCAGTGGAAAATGTAATGTTGCCGTATTTGATGAATAATTACAATAAAAACGAAGCTCGTAAAAAAGCGACAGAACTTTTGGAAAAAGTAGGGCTTGCACATCGTTTGCATCATCATCCGTCAAAAATGTCGGGCGGTGAGCGACAGCGTGTAGCCATAGCACGTGCATTTATGAATGAGCCTCCGTTGATACTTGCAGATGAACCTACGGGAAATCTTGATAATAAAAATGCAGAGCGAGTTGTAGAGTTACTTTTTGATTTGAGTAAGGATAAAGGACACGCCTTGGTAATTGTGACTCATTCTCCGGCAATTGCAGCAATGAGCGAATTGCGTTATGTGTTGCGTGGCGGACTTTTGGTAAAAGAGGATTAAACTCAAATGGAACGAAAATATGCACTTGTTACCGGAGCTGCTCGACGTTTGGGACGTGAGATTGCATTGAATTTGGCAAAAGACGGTTATGATATTTTGTTGGTTTATAATAAATCTGATGTCACACAAACAATTGCTGATATAAAAAAATACGGTGTGTCTTGTGAGGCGTTAAAAGTTGATTTGACTGAATATGAGAAAATTCCGTCGTTTATGGAAAATCTGAATAATCGAGGATATTTTGACGGTAACGGTTTACTTGTGAATAATGCTTCGATTTTTATGCGTTATTTCCCGGAAGATACGACACCGCAGATTTTGGACGAAATATTCAGAGTAAATTTTTTTGCTCCGTATCAATTATCACGAATGTTTGCACAATATGCCGAATCAGGAAGTTCGATTGTAAATATAGCGGACAGTAAAATTGCAAAAAACGGAACTGCTTACAGTGCGTATGTACTGTCTAAAAAAGCATTAGTTGATATGACTTTGCAGTTTTCGGCAGCTTTTGCACCGAAAATTCGTGTAAATGCAATATGTCCCGGCTCGGTGATAGCTTCGATAAACGAAACACAGGAATGTTTTGAACGGCGAATTGAAAAAGCACCGATGGGAAATGCCGGCAGTGTGGAAGAAATATTGTCGATGATAAAAATTTTGCATGAAAGCAAAAGTGTGACTGGACAGATTTTGTATGCGGACGGCGGAATGCACGTATTAACGGGGGAAATATAGAATGGCTGTTATAAAATTAAAAAATATTAAAGTTATGGCTCAAATCGGTGTTTATGACTTTGAACAAGTAAAACGCCAGCCGCTTTTTATTACACTGAAATTGCACTATGATGCTACGGAAGCTTGTGCAGGCGATGATATTTCTAAGGCGGTAGATTACAGCTTATTGGAAAGAGAAGTTCTTGAATTCACGGAAAAATCTCATTTTGCACTTATTGAAACGTTAGCTGATGAAATTTTAAAACTTATACTCCAATATCCTCTTGTATCTAAAGCAAAAATTAAGATAGCAAAACCGGAGGCTGTTAATTTTGCAGAGAATGTATATGTTTCTATGAAAAAGAACAAAAAAAATACAAAAAAGTGCTAAAACATCATTTTTTTTAAGAATTTGCTTTTTTTTTTTTTTTCATTGTTGTAAAAACCGTGCCACAAAAAAAATTTTATTAATTTTTTTTATTAAATAAGAGGAGTACCATAAAATGAAAAATGCTTATGTAAATCGTGTTTTTGAACGTGTAAAAGCTAAGAATGCTAATGAACCTGAATTCTTACAAGCGGTTCAAGAAGTTCTTGAATCTTTGGAACCGGTTGTTGAAAAAATGCCTCAGCTTGAAAAGAATGCTATTCTTGAAAGAATGGTAGATCCGGATCGTATTTTTACTTTCCGTGTTACTTGGGTTGATGACAACGGTGCAGTACAAACTAACTTAGGTTACCGTGTACAGTTTAACTCTGCTATCGGACCTTACAAAGGTGGTTTGCGTTTCCACAAAGCTGTTAACCCTTCAATGTTGAAGTTTTTAGGTTTTGAGCAAACATTTAAGAATGCTTTGACAACTCTTCCTATGGGTGGAGCTAAAGGTGGTTCTGATTTTGACCCTGTTGGTAAATCAGATGCTGAAATTATGCGTTTCTGTCAGGCATTTATGCTTGAACTTTGGAACAATATCGGTGTAGATACAGATGTTCCTGCCGGTGACGTAGGTGTTGGTGGTCGTGAGATTGGTTTCTTAAACGGAATGTACCAAAAACTTGCTCGTAAATACCACACTGGTGTTTTGACTGGTAAAGGTATGACATGGGGAGGTTCAATTCTTCGTCCTGAAGCTACTGGTTACGGTGCATTGTATTTTGTTGAATATATGTTAGCTAAAGCCGGTAAAGATATTAAAGGTAAGACTGTTGCTGTTTCTGGTTTCGGTAACGTAGCTTGGGGTGCTTCTCAAAAAGCTGTTGAGCTTGGTGCTAAAGTTGTTGCAATTTCAGGTCCGGACGGAGTTTGTGAAATTCCTAACGGTATCACAAACGAAATGATTGACTACATGCTTGAAATGCGTTCTTCAAACCGCAATAAGGTTGAAGATATGGCTACTAAATTCCCTGAAGCTTGTAAGTTTACAGCAGGAAAGAAAGCTTGGTCTGTAAAATGTGACATTGCTCTTCCTTGTGCATTCCAGAATGAGTTGAATGGTGATGATGCTAAAGAACTTTTGGCTAACGGAACATGGTGTGTTGCTGAAGTTTCTAACATGGGTTGTACTCCTGAAGCTATCCACGCATTCCAGTCTGCAGGTGCTCTTTTCGCTCCTGGTAAAGCTGTAAATGCAGGTGGTGTAGCAACTTCAGGTCTTGAAATGACACAAAACTGTGAACACCTTAGCTGGACAGCTGAAGAAGTGGATGAACGTTTACACCAAATTATGAAATCTATTCATGAGCAATGTGTAGAACATGGTACACAGGCAGACGGTACTATTGACTACGTAAAAGGTGCTAATATTGCAGGTTTTATGAAAGTTGCTCAAGCTATGCTTGAACAAGGTGTTGTGTAATATTCTGAGTCTATAAATATAAACAAATAGCAGGAGTAAAAGCTTTGTGGCTTTGCTCCTGTTTTTTTATGTATTTAAAGTTTCTCTATTTCCTCAACCGATAATCCGGTTCCGTCAGCAACTTGTTCTACAGAAAGCCCCATAGCAAGAAACTTTTTCGCTGTTTCGATTTTGGCTTGCGACAGTCCGATTGCAATGCCTTCTTCACGTCCGATAGTTATCCCTTCGTCACGCCCTTCTTCACGACATTCTTTTTGTATTTCGTTACGTATTTCTTCTTTTATTTCGTTACGTATCTGTTCTTGGATACATTTTTTCCAATATTTTAAATCTCTTTCATA
>JBGUUT010000116.1:0-6528 GCA_045133795.1 Spirochaetota bacterium | reverse complement strand
ATTTCAAAGAATAAAGGCAACGTCTTTGATTTGCGGAAGTTTGTGCCTTGTCGGATTCTTTGGGACTATATTTATAAATGAAAATATCTGGTACACCGCTCCGTTTGGATACGGATTCGGGACAATAATTCTTTGCTTACAGATGTTTCGACTTGAAAATTAATCAGCCAAAAATATAAATATACGGAAGCGGGAAACGGAAGAAAAAATATCTTTAGTGGTGACAAATGTTTAGAATGTTCTCGATACAAAGCAGAAACCGCAAAAGAACTAGAAATAGTAGCAGAACTTTGGAATAAAGCCGGCTGGAGAACCGGGTAGTATCCAATGAAGAAATAATTAGATATGGAGAAAACTAACATGAAAAAAATGAAATCAATTTTACTGTTTATCATCGCATTAATAATTACGGGTTGTCACAGTCTACCGGAGACGACAAATCCTTTAAAATCACTTAAACAATTAGATGATGGTTTATTTTTCTTTGAATATATCGGAGATTACGGTTTCGACGTTTTTTTAGAGCAAGGCGGTGCAAAAGTAAACGAAGATATCGCCGAATATCTTGGAGAATTTATAGGGGCAAAAAAATATATCAGCCCGGCAAAAGATGAAAAATCTAATGTCAAGATAACAATTCCGGATTTTGGGTGTAGTTCAATAGTTGCTAAAAAGGAAAATGGAGATGCGATTTTCGGAAGGAACTACGATTGGATGAGGGATTCTTCGGCGGTAATTATTCATACAAAACCAGATAGTGGATATGAATCAATTTCTACGTCAAGTCTGGAATTTGTCGGAGTGAAAAGAAGTTGGCTGCCAAGCCGAAATCACAAAAAGAACGAAATAATACTTGCTTGTATTTATGTACCGTTGGACGGAATGAACGAAAAAGGGCTTTATATTTCAAATTTGGTTGCGGGTGACAGAGAAAAAACAGCACAAAATACCGGCAAAACTTCGGTTACAACTACAACGGCGATAAGACTGGTTTTAGACAAAGCCGCAACCGTGGATGAAGCGATAGCACTTTTAGAAAATCATGACATGCATTCGGTGATTGGATTTGCACATCACTTTGCGATTGCCGATGCATCAGGAAAATCTGTTGCAGTGGAATGGGTAGATAATAAAATGTACGTAAGTGAAACAAAGGTTTTAACGAATTTCTATGTAACTGAAAGCCCTAAAAAAGGACAAGGTTGCCAACCTACCAGCTATAATTGCCTTAAAGAATTAGGAGATAAAAATAACTGGATATTAGATGCAAATCAAATCAGAGACGGACTGAAAGATGTAAAATATAAAACGACTTGGAGTTGTGTTTACGAACCGAGTGATAAAAGAATCACATATTATTTACGTGAGAATTTTAATAAGCCGATTAAAATCGAGTTTTAGCGAAACAAAAGAGCTGAACAGATTTCGAAACTTTTAGTTTGTGTTTATAAAGCGTAAGGGAAATAAAAGAAGTGCGGATTTCGTATAGTGGATTTTGTAATTCCCAAATTGACAAACATGAAGTAGAGGAGATAGTTAATGAGTGTATTCAAAGAAAAATTTGAAGCGTTTCTTGTAGAATTTAGAAAAGGAAAAAGCGAAAGCAGGAAAACTTATGCTTGATGAATAGACGAATATACAAGAAGGAATATCATGGATAAAACCAAAATTGCAAAATTTATAAAGAAACAAAAAGTTGCTTTTATTTGTTCCGTTGATGAAAACGGATTTCCCAATGTAAAAGCAATGCTTCGCCCAAGAAAAATCAACGGATTACAACAGTTTTATTTTTCAACAAATACTTCTTCCATGAGAGTAAAACAGTATATGAACAATCCAAATGCCAGCATTTACTTTTATCACAAGGGATTGATTAAATACACCGGTGTTATGTTAAAAGGTAAAATGGAAGTATTAACCGACCAAAAGACAAAAGATATGATTTGGCACAAAGGCGACACAATATTTTATAAAGGCGGAGTTACAGATCCCGACTATTGTGTTTTAAGATTTACCGCAGAAAGCGGAAGATACTATTGCGATTTGAAAACTGAAAGTTTTACGATTGAGTGATAAGAATCCCAATTTGTAAGCATAACTTCAATTTACGGGAGAACAAAAAATGCCTTTGGTTCGTATAGAGATAATAAAAGGAAAAAGTGTTGATTATAAAAAAGAAATTCTAAATGCAGTTCATACAGCATTAATAAATGCAATTCAAATTGAGGGCTGGGATAGATTTCAAAGATTGTATGAAATCGAAGATGATTTGTTTGAAAGAAGTGAGAGTAAGACAGATAAATTTACGATGATAGAGATAACAATGTTTCAAGGGCGTACAAAAGAGCAAAAAGCGAAAATATATGAAGAAATAGTAAAAGAGTTATATGCGAGACTTGAAATACAAGCAACGGATGTTTTTATAGTCATACAAGAACCGCCAAATGAAAATTGGGGATTGGCTGGAAAGCAAAAAATTTGAATTTATGTAGACATAACGAGCCGTTTAATTAGAATGAACGGGAAAGGAGAACAGAGTATGAGCGTACTTGTATTGAATACTTTATCTGAATACAACGATGAAGTTTTAGAACTGCAAAATCAGATATGTGCGAAATCTGAGGGCAGCGAGGTTGTTTGCACAAAAGATATGAAAATATCACATTGTATCGGTTGCAATTACTGTTGGTTGAAGACTCCGGGAATCTGTACGATTAAGGACGACTATGAGATTATTTTTAAAAAGATTTTGCAACATGAAAAAATCGTTTTTATTACAGATACAAAGTTTGGATTTGTATCTTACCAGACAAAAGATTTGCTGGACAGAATTTTGCCGGTTGCAACTATGTATATACAATTTGTAGACGGTCAAATGCGACATGTACCGCGTTATGATATTCATCCGCAGATGGGAATCATTTATACGGGAAAAGCAGAACATGCATATCTTGAAAAATGGATAGAGAGAACCACACTTAATTTGTACGGAACTTCTCTCGGTGTATATTCATTAAAAGAAGGAAGGGGGATTTTGTCATGCATTTAGTAATCATTAACACAAGCCCTCGTGTAGAGGCTAAAAGTAATACAGCACGAATTATCCGTACATTTTTGAAAGGTTTCGAAAAAGGCGGAAACACCGCAGAAGTTTGGCATTTATCAGATAAAAAGCAATGGGAAAGTGCGAAAGAAGCATATGAAAAGAATAGTAATATTTTATTTGCAATACCTTTGTATGTAGAGAATATTCCGGGAATTATGCTGGAGTTTTTAGAAACGCTGCAACCGAAAAAAGAAGCCGGAACGAAAATGTCTTTCATCCTGCAATGTGGCTTTGCCGAAGCCAGTCAGCTTCGATGCGGGGAAGCATATTTGGAAATATTACCGTCATATTTTAATTGTGAATACAACGGAACACTGATTAAAGGAAATAATTTTGCACCGGCCTGGTTGCCGGAAAAACAAGCAAATAAAATGGTGGCAATTTACGAAAAAATGGGACGTTCTTTTGCACAGAAGGGAACTTTTGATAAAGAAGAAGTGAATAAATTTGCAGCTCCTGAGTATTTTTCCAAAAAAGAGATTTGTCTGTTTAATTGTACCAATTGGTTGCAGAAGATGATAATAAGACATATTGCGAAGAAAAATGGTTGCAAAAGACCGCTGGATGATAAGCCGCATCAAGTAAAAAAATAAGTCTTTGGGGGAATGAAAGCCGCTTCATTCCTTCGAAGTAGATTACGATGCAGTCATTCGAAAAAAAATGTGTAGGATTGGTTGTTGGAAGGGAAATGACAGAAAAAATACATAAAACACAACTTGGCGAGATTCATTATTGGATAAATATATTGAATACAGATTCTGCTACTCTTGTATTTCTTCCGGGACTGACGGCTGATCACAGATTGTTTGAAAAACAAATTGAATATTTTGAAAACAAATACAATGTGTTTGTTTGGGATGCTCCGGCACACGCTTCTTCATGGCCCTTTGAGTTTGATTTTGATTTGATGGATAAAGCAAAATGGCTTGATGAAATTTTGGAAAAGGAAGAAGTAAAATTTCCTGTGATAATCGGGCAGTCAATGGGCGGATATGTGGGACAAGCATTTTCCCAACTTTTTCCGGAAAAATTAAAAGGCTTTGTTTCTGTTGATTCAGCTCCGTTGCAGAAAAAATATGTAACGGGAATAGAACTTTGGTTATTGAAACGAATGGAACCGGTTTACTATTATTATCCGTGGAAATGGCTTTTAAAATCAGGAACAAAAGGCGTGGCAGTTTCTGAATACGGAAGAAAACTCATGCACCAAATCATGATGACTTATGGCGGAGATAAAAAACGTTACGCTAAAATAGCAGGTCACGGGTTTAAAATACTAGCAGAAGCGATGGAAAAAGATTTGCCGTATAAAATCAACTGTCCGGCGTTGCTGATTTGCGGAGAAAAAGACAAAGCCGGCTCTTGTATCCGATACAACAAAGCTTGGCACAAAGACACAAACATCCCTGTTGAGTGGATAAAAGACGCCGGTCACAATTCTAACACCGACCAACCGGAAGTCGTAAATGGGCTGATTGAAAAAATTGTAAGCCAAATACAGTAAAAGACGTCGTAAGCTTAGTTATTATTGCAAAATCTTTCCGTCGGTTGAAATCGTGATTACTTGCCAAGGGATAAATTTACCGCTTGCTTGCAATGCTTTTTTTACTGCGTTTTCTATACCGCCGCAACAAGGAACTTCCATTCTTACAACCGTTACGCTTTTAATGTCATTCTGTGCAATTATCTGTGTCAATTTTTCTGAATAATCCACGCAATCAAGTTTCGGGCAACCGATGAGGGTAATGTGTTTTCTTATGAAGTCATTGTGAAAATTTCCGTAAGCAAAAGCAGTACAATCTGCGGCAACTAAAAGATTTGCATTATTGAAATACGCAGCTGATACGGGAGCAAGCTTTATTTGTACCGGCCATTGGGAAAGTTGACTTTCTGAGACGCTCTTTGAAATAGACTCGAAGTTTTCTCGTTCAATCATTTTTGTTTTTATTCCCGGACAACTGCAAGGCTGATTCTCGGCAATCTTTTTCTTATTTTCCGCTACGGCTTTTTCATCATAAGCCGGGGCTTCTCGTTGCTCAAAAGTAATCGCATTTGTAGGACAGGCAGGTAAACAATCTCCGAGTCCGTCACAATAATCTTCACGGGTAAGAGTCGCTTTTCCGTTTATCATCTCGATTGCACCTTCGTGACAAGCCGCAGCACAAGCACCGCAGCCGTTGCATTTTTCTTTGTCAATTTTGATTATTTTACGTACCATAAAAGCTCCTTATTAATTTATTTATTTTGATATTTAAATAGAATATAATGTAACAAATAAAACATGTCGGTTGTTTTTACAACAAAGGAACTTTTTTTTGGAAAAATATATTGAAATATTCAAACGTTCGCAATTATTCTCCGGAGTAAAAGAATGTGAAATATCAAGCATGTTGAATTGTTTGCAAGCAAAATTGTGTTTTTTCAAAAAAGGGGAATTCGTATTTAGAGAAGGCGAACATATTGATAAAATTTCTATTTTGACAGAAGGAAAATTACTTATTCAACATGATGATTTCTGGGGAAACAGAAGTATTGTCAATGTAATAAAAATCGGTGAAATGTTCGGCGAATCTTATGTCGCACCAGGAAGCGGATGTTTGCCAAATGATGTTATTGCAGAAGAAGACAGTAAAATTGTTTTCTTTGACGTGAGAAGATTGCTTACTGTTTGTTCAAGTACTTGTCAGTTTCATTCTTTGGTAATACAAAATCTCTTTTTTGCAATTTCAGAAAAAAATCGAGAGCTTATGCAAAAGCTTGGTCATATGTCAAAACGTTCTACGAGAGAAAAATTGCTGTCGTATCTGTCCGAAGAATCTAAAAGACAAAATAGCAATTGTTTTGATATTCCTTTTTCAAGACAGCAATTAGCAGATTTTCTCAGTGTAGACAGAAGTGCTATGTCAAATGAACTTTGTAAAATGAGAGACGAAGGTATGCTGAAATTTAATAAAAATCATTTTGTTTTGCTATAAAAAGACAAATATTTGATGTTCACATTACGGGATAAAGCGTTGTGATAGAAATATTAAAAGTTAATAACTGTTATTCTTTAAAATTATTTAAAAAAATCACAGCCGAAAGAAAACTGTCAAAGAAAGATATTTTGTAAAGAATAGTATTTTTATTGATTATTTTGGTTCGGTATGTATGTCGTGTGAAATTGGAATAAAAATCAGATGTTGAGAATTTTCAAAAATGTATGAATGATATCGATGCAGCGACAGATATTTATGGGAGATATGGTGGTAGCTTTGAGTTAAAAATAGTACAGTCTTTTGGAATGTCTTCTCATCATGCAATATGGAATTTAAAAGATGGCGATAGATTATTCGGCGTGGGGATTTTTCAACGGACTTGCGTTTTTATGTATCAGTTTGGCAACTAAAAACAAATTATTTCAAAGAATAAAGGCAACGTCT
>JBGUUT010000115.1:0-63978 GCA_045133795.1 Spirochaetota bacterium | reverse complement strand
TCTATATAATGTCAATGAACTATTTAGTCTTTGCTACTCACAAGTTTCTCTCTCGTGCACCGCAGCGAACCGACTTTTACATCTTTTTAAGCTTACTGTCAAGAACTTTTTTTAAGTTCTTAAAATGCCGCATTTTTCATTTTTTAAATCAAACTTCAACCAAATCCAAACTGAAGAATCAATCTAACAGCCCAGACAAACTCAATTTAATCTACAAAATACTGAAAAACGAACACAAAAACAGTTATCGTTATTTATTTAATAAACTTTACTAAAGTTATCAACTTTTTTTTACAACAGCTTAAATTCTGAAACCTTTCTGTGAACTTCATTTAAACTTGCTTTATTTTGCTCTGAATCCACTGTTACTTTTTTTACTGCATCAGAAATTTGTTCTGTTCCAGAAACAATAACATTTATTGCACAATTAATCTCTGAAGATTCATTAGCCAAAATGCCCATTTCATTAACAATCTCTTTTCCGCCTTCAAACAATACCTCAGCATTATTTTTAACAATTTCAGTTGAACTCTGAATATCACTGATAGATTGTAAAACTTGATTACTACCTTCAGTTTGTTCTTCCATCGCATTTTTGATAATACTTTCTTGCTGTTGAACAGAATTTGTCAAATCAAAAATTACATCAAACTGAGTCTGAACATCTTTTGTATTTTCAACCACACTATTAATAACACTTTGTAATTCTTTCAACTGAACACTGATTACCTTTCCTTGCGTATTAGATTGCTCCGCCAACTTTCTGATTTCATCTGCAACTACAGCAAAACCTTTTCCTGACTCCCCGGCATGAGCAGCTTCAATAGCAGCATTCATTGCCAATAAATTTGTTTGAGATGCAATATTTTGAATAATCGATGTCGCTTCTAATAATCCGGCAGAATGCTCTATAATTGTTTCCGCCAACTTTACTGATTCATATATTTTTTGACGACCGGTTTCTGATTCTTTTCCTAAAGAAGTTACCGTATCGGAATTTCTTTCCAAAATTTCCGTAACAGAACGAATATTCTGCACCATTTCTTCTACTGCTGCCGAAGAATTTGCAATTCCGGAAACTTGAATTTCAACACTATTATTTAATCCTTCAATTTTCTTAATCATTTCATTTATCGTAAAATACGATTCATCAACGACTTTTGATTGACCGGCTATTTTATCTTTTATCGAATTCACATTTTCAACAATATCATCCACAATTCCCGATGTTTGATTCATGCTTGTTGAAAGACCGTCTGCATTCTTCAATGATTCCAAAACCGTCTCATCAATTTGCAAAAGCATATCTCTAGTTACATCGTGAAATACATTCAAGTCTTTTGCTAATAATCCAAATTCGTCACGACTTCGAATTGTTATTTTCTTATCAGCATAATCTTTTTGAGCTATCGAATCGGAAAAAAACTTTAAATCGTTTATACGTTTTACCGTTCCTCGACTCTGAACAAAAGAATCCAAAAGAAGCATTACCAGACCAAAAAGGGTACTCGGGAAAATATAAGTCAAAAATAACTTCATAACCGGAAGATCTTTTAAATTATTTACAAATATTGGAGTAACGGCATAAGCAATAAGTCCGATGGCACCAACAGCCATTACTAAAATATTTCTAATTAAAAAAGGCATTCCCTTATATTTTTCTTCAAACGGAAGCTCACACACAAGTCCTTCTAAAGTTTGCATAAAACAAATATAAAAAAATAGAGAATATGAAAATACTGTCGCTATACAACCGGTAAAAATAGGAAAAATCTGAAAATCAATATTCACAAACTTTCCGCCAATCGAAACAATAATCGGAAGTATAAAAGAATTCAAAACTGCAGAAACCAATGTTATCGTCTCAAATCTTTTTACAGCCTTGTTCACTTCATCTAAACTAGATTGCGAACCATCGAAAGAATATATCTTCCGTGTAAAAAAGGTATACAAAAAGAACAAATATCCGGCAACACATAGACAAGCCACTAATATAAACGGAGTAAAAAGCGTTTTTATACTATCCATAAAAGTGAAAAGCTTTAAACTCGAAAGTATTATCCATACAGCCAAAATCGGGGTAATGAAAATTAAAGAGAAAAAGACGGATAACCTCTTAGGAAATTCTTTAATTATTGAATTTTTATTAGTTACACTCATTTTATCCACCTTTAAATTTAAATAATCATAAACTTCAAGACTATAAATTATGATTATGTTTTTGTAAATTACAAAATTAAATAAAATATAAAAAAATATTTTTCACCGATTGCATTTTCATTAAAATTTACGTGATTGTGATAATCCTTGTCAAAGCCATATTGTTCACAAATAATTACAACAAAGAACTTTATTTAAAAGCAAAGAAAACTTTTTATGTCTTCTACTGAAAAGAAATATTAGCAATAAAAAAACGCACTTCAAAAAAAGTACGTTTTATATTTATTCTATTTTCCGTACATAAATTGCAAGAATGCAGGAACTCTTAAAGACCACGCTTTTTCATTATGAGGCTCACCTTCACATTCCTGGTAAAACAAATCTGCTTTAGAATCTTTCGCAGACTTTGCCATTTTATACCCTTTTGTTAATAAGTAATCTTTTAAATCTCTGCTTCCGGGAAGTAATATTTTTTCCAAAAAATCTCCGGTTCCGCAATCAATATAAAATCTAACCTTATTTTCTGCAGAAAAATTAAAACCGTCTTCTGCAATTATCTGCTCAAATCCAGTGCTGCCGCCCGAAAATAATCCTGCACCACAAAACATATCCGAATGAACCGACGCAAAATGTGCAGCCAAAAACGCTCCGTAACTACTTCCGGCAATTACACGACCGCTGCGATGTGAAATTGCTCTGTATTTACTTTCAATTAGCGGAATAATTTCTTCTATAATCATCAATCTATGTTCACGTGCATATTGCTTATATTTTTCCGGGTCACTAACTTTTTCATCCGGCAATTTATCACACCACCCGGCGTATTCTTTTGTTCGATTTATCGAGCACGAAATTCCGACAATAATACAAGGCGACATTTTTCTCTTTTTTACAAGATTTTCCATTGCTGTTTCTACTTTCCATCCGCCCCATGCTGATGTCTTTTTATCCCACAAATTCTGACCGTCAAACATGTACAAAACCGGAAATTCTTTATCTTTATTTTTCTCCTGAAAATATGCTTTAGGCAAATAAACACTTATTGTTCGCTTTTTCATCAATGTATAAGTCTCACTGGAATGTTTAAACATTTCAAGCTTTCCCTCTTGAGAAAAAACCGGACAAATAATCAAACAAAACAAAACTAATAAAATCTGTTTCAAAAAAAAGCCTTTCATTTGTACATCTCCTTAATTAAAGGATTAAATCAATTAAGTTGCGATTGCAAACTCTCTGTACTTTTTTTCATCCATCAATTCTATATTTGTATTTTCTGTAATTTTTATTGAAAATAACCAACCTGTACTTTCCGAATCTCTATTCACCGTCGACGTATCTTTTTGCAATGAAACATTTACTTCCATTATTTCACCGGCAAAAGGTGATTGAAAATAATTCACACTTTTAAGAGATTCAATCTCAGCCAACGGTTCGGCATTTTCTACCGTTTCGCCCGGATTTTTCAAAAAGTCAATATAAACCACTTCCCCTAATTCTTTTATCGCAAAAGATGAAAGCCCGACTCTGAAAATCCCGGGCTCAACTTCATCAACCCATTGATGCAACTTTGTAAAACGCATTATTTCTCCTTTATTCCGAGTAAATGACGTATTGTCTTATAAATCCATTGTTTATTATCGAGATGGTCAATATCATAATCACTGAAATTCATACCTGATAAAATACAAATTTTCCCTTTCCCGAACCCTGTTATAACTGCAACCGAACGATTTTTATTTTGCGACAAATCAAGGCGTCTGTTTTTTATTTTTGTCGATGCAGATAATTGTACCAATGAGATTGTATTGTATGCCTGCATCGGATAAATCTCGCCGTAATTGGAAGACGCAATCAATTCTACCGGACAAGGTAAATAAATAGACTCCAAATCTTGTCCGTAAACACTGCGATTAAAAGCAGTAAACAACGGCATTTCCGAATCATGAAAATAATTTTCCTCATCATAAATCCGGAAAAAACCTACCGACGTCGTATAACGAAAACGTACCGGAGAATATAAAATTCTTAATAAACGATTGTAATATGTCACCGCCGCACGTGCTTTAGTTTCATCTCGTCCGTCAGCTGCAATAATCAACGCTCCTCCGCGATAAACAAAGCGATGTAAAGCATACGAAAAATTCACTTCATAATTTACATTATCAGAAATAAACTGCGGCGGAGTTAGAATCACCAAATCATAGTCTTGCAAAATGGAATCTTTCATAAAAGGAGTTCCATCCGTTGAAATCGAAAATAAAGCTCCGCTGTTTTCCATCATTTTCTTTAACGAATTAAGATTTTCCGTATATTTATTTTGATGTGTTGCATCGACTAAAATTTTATATTGTTGCATTTTCGGCAAAGCTACCGTATCGCAAGTAAAAATCTCATTATCTATACTCGTTTCTATTCGTAATTCCGTAATTTCACTGTTTTCCGAATTTAACTTTCGCTTAATTTTATGGTCACTTCTCCCGTTCAAAGTTAACTTTTCTTCATAAACACAACCGCCTTTATTATCCAAGAAACGCACTTTTATTCCGGAAAGTGTTGTCGGAGAAATATTTGAAATCGTAAATGAAATTACTTTCGGTGATTTACTGATGTGTGGATTTTCATTTTCTGCCAAAATATTACTCACCATAATACTTTGCTTTTTTCGAATCCATATCGGCGTAGAATACGCCATGTGACCGTTTTCAAAATATGCAACTAACATCACATATTGAAACGCTCTGTCCAGATTCACAAATCCGCTTCCCTCTAAAAATTGATTTTCAGATTGCTCACTCGCTTGTGTCTCCGTAAGAACCTGACCGTTATTCGTAACAAGTTCAACCTTTCCCAAAGGCAACGAATCCGATGTAACACGCCAATGATATGCAAAAGATGTTTTATCCATTGCAGTTTCTAAAATATCGCCGATTTGAGCATCTTCAATATTCATCAACATCTGCGTTCCTTTTTCAAAAGAAACAAATGTATGACGTTCTTTCAACGCTGTTTGCAAAGCTTCGGGAGTTCGCTCTGTTGCAATAACACAAAAACGAGGAGAGTTTTGAATTTTCCAATCCGGCCCCAATAAATTTGACGCTTGAAAAGTTCCGAAAATAAAACCGCGGTCTAAATAATCACGATATTCATCAAGATATCCGGAAACTTTTCCGTCAAATCCGGTAGATGCCGTTCCGAATAAAATCTTTCTGTCCATTTCACGTATAAACGATGACACCGGAGCCGTCGGAACATCACGGATTGTAGGAAAATAAAATGCAATATCATTTTCTTGAATATCTTCATAAAATTCCGGTAATGACATAAACAACAAATCTTGTTTGTTAAAACATTTCTTACCTAACGCCTTGATATTCTTAATAAACTTTTGAGGATACGGCATATTGCCTTGTCTGCTTTGCTCTACCAATATCCAAAAATCAAGTTCATTTTCTGCAAAAGTTTTTGCTACCGTATCTTCATTAAAAAAGCTGTTATTACTGTAAAAACGACTGCTCGTAACAGTCCCTTCCAATACTACATGAGATTCTTTATTATCTGCAACATCTTCCTTTTTACCGCAACAACAGGTCAGTAATATCAAAATAAATATTGTCCAAATATTTCTCATCTATATCTCCAAAAAACACGCTGAATTAAAATAAGTCTGTCGGATCAGTATCAATTTCCAAATAAGAATTTTTTGGCAACCGTTCCATTTTTTTTGTCATCTGCTTAACTATTTTTCTTATCGATTGCAAGTTTTTTGACTTTAGTAAAATATGATAGCGAAAATTATTATTAATACGTGTAAGAAGACACGGAGCCGCCCCCATAATTTCTATACTGTTTCGTTCTTCTTGATTCGGCATTGTTTCCAAAAGCCAATCAAGTAATCGGCGTAATTTATCACACTCATTCTTCGCCGTATTTTCATCTGCCGAACGCACTACCAGCCGTATCAATCTAAAAAACGGCGGCATTTCCGTTGCTTCTCTATAAAATATTTCATTTGTATAAAACGTCCCGAAACCGTCTTTTATCGAAATGGCATAGTGATCGGGATTTATCGTCTGCACCATTACCAAACCTCGCTCACCTTCACGCCCAGCTCGTCCGGCAGCTTGAGTTATTAATGCAAAAGCACGTTCTGCAGATTTAAAATCCGGAATATTCAAAAACAAATCCGCATTAATAATTCCTACAAACTTTATTCCCGGAAAATGTAATCCTTTCGCAATAATTTGAGTTCCGATGATAATCTTTATTTCTCCGTCGGAAATACGCCTGAATGTTTCCTGTAAATTTTTAGATTTTTGAACTGTATCATAATCTATACGAACAAGTTCAAAGCCGGCAAAAGTTCTGCGAACTTCATCTTCGACTCTTTCTGTTCCCGCACCAATTTTTTTAAACTTTTTTTCGCCGCAATCCGGACAAGTTGTCGGAATCCCGCTGGTATAACCGCATCTGTGACAAACTAATTTCTTTTTAACTTGATGATACGTAAGATTCACCGAACATCTGGGACATTCGATTACGGTTTTACATGCGGAACATTGCAAACAACTGGAAAAACCGCGTCTGTTCTGCAACAACAAAACTTGTTCGCCGTTTTGAAGCCGTCGATTTATCTCACTTGCCATTTCCGATGATAAAATTCGCTCCTGTGCCAGCATTGATGTGTCTATAATTTTCACTTCCGGCAACATTGCACCTTGATAACGTTGCGAAAGAGTATACAATTTTAAAAAACCTTTTTGTGCATGAAACCAAGACTCCACAGACGGCGTCGCCGAACCAAGAACTACCGCAGCATTCATCATTTTTGCAAGATGAAATGCCGCACTTCTCGCCTGAAAACGAGGCGATTCGTCCGACTTATAAGCATTGTCATGTTCTTCATCAATTATTATCAACCCTGTATCCGGCAACGGAGCAAAAAGAGCACTTCTGGGACCGACGGCAACTCGAGCTTCGCCGTTAAACAATCGCAGATATTCCCCCAACCGCATACTTCCGGTTAATCCGGAATGCAAAACGGCACATTGATTGCCGAATCGAGCCTGTAATCGTTCCAATGTTTGATAACTCATAGCTATTTCCGGAACAAGAAAAATCACACTTTTTCCGGCAGCAAGAGTATCTTCCATCAACTTTATATAAACTTCGGTTTTCCCGGAGCCGGTGATTCCATACAGGTAAAACATCTTTTGCCCATGCTGCAAATCATTTTTGATTCCGTCATAAGCTGCTTGCTGCTCCGGAGTTAGTGTTGTCGGCAAAGAAGTTCTCGGCGGTAAAACCGGAAGTTTTTTCGGACGAATCCCACGCGGAATCATTAATGACAACGCTTCACCGACAGAACAAAAATAATATGAAGCAATCCATTCTGCAAACTTCTTCATAAAAGGATAAAAAATCGGTGCTTCATCAATTACCTTTTCCACATTTTTTATTTGATAAGTACTGTCCGTTGTATCGCTTTCATTTACAACATATCCGATAAGTTTGCGATTATGAAAATTGACAAGAACTCTTCGCCCGATAAGCGATACATTATCCGGATTTTGTTCCGTCGTCACTGCATAAGTAAAAGTCCTGTCTAAAGGAACTGCAAGGGCAATCTCTACATATTTCATGAAGAGCCAAGCATTGATTTTAATTTTTTAAGGTCTTCCCAAAGCGGACCTTTTAATTGAGGATTTGCCAAAACCAACGCCGGAGAAAATAACGGAAACACAATTCTTTCATTATATTTTATTATTTTTCCATGTTCTGCCAACAAATTCACTCCGGCACGTTTTAGCGATGAAAGCGGTAATTGTCCGAGCGTTACGATAACTTTCGGATTTACCAATTCAATCTGCGTGTTTAAATGTTCTCGACACGTATCTATCATTTCTACCGACGGCCGAGTATTACCTAAACAACATTTCAAAATATTCGTTACAAACAAATCATCTTCCGAAAGTCCTATTGAAGCCAACCATTTATCAAAAAAAGCTCGCACTGCTCCGGACAACGCATAACGTTCTTTTTCTTCCGTCGGAGTTACAGGTTCGGCTATAAGGAAAATCTTCGAAGAAACTGCACCGCAACCGGGAAAGCGTGTCGCAGAATTTTTATGAAGCACGCACGCCTGACATTTCAAGATTTTTCGTCCGGTTTCAATCATTGCCAAAGTATTACTTTTTGCAGCTGGTGAAATATTCGCTGCAGTTTTTTCAATCACCGTATTCATTGGCTTGTACACAGTCTGTACTGATTCTTCAATCTTCTCCGAAACTGCAACTTTTTCCGATTCATCTTCATTATCCCACGGCGAAAAATCAAACACTTGATGTTCACTTCGCATTCCGTCCGTAAAGAAATCAAGACAATCATTTAAAAGTGAATTATAATCTGCTGCAAATTCTGACGGCGTCATAATTTATTCCTTAAAACTTCATTTCCATGCAAAAACGCATATCGCCTTTGTTTGTTCCTTCAATATCAAAACTCATTTTATCGTATTTGCGTTTTACAAAACCATTATATTGGTCTACCAAAAACTTTGCTTTAATCAAATCGTAATTGTAACGTGTACCTTTTGCCATTCCTATCGCAAAGGTTATTATTCCGGTAAGAGAAAATGTTGATAACGTAAAAAGTGCTATTCCCCAACCTAAAGCCGTATCTTGATGATACATTGTATCTCCGAAAACATAATCTTTTGTAGAATATCCTACAGTCAATATTGCTCCGCCCACATCAAGAGCAATTCCGGTAACTAAACTTATAAAAAAACCGACTTTGAATGAGTTATAATAACGTCCCCACGTTAAATCTTTTGCCAATCTGTCATTTCCCATTTTTCTTGCCAAAAAAGGTAAATCTACATATTCTCCGGAACCTAACTGAACATAATATTTCGTATTTGCAGCAAAGTCACCGCCGGCACTTTGAATTTTATTTTTATAAAGGTCTACATTATCAAAACGAAAAGTTGCCATTTCATTTTCCATTTGAGTTTGAAGACTTTCTGTATTTTCTTCTATCTCGGCAGCATTTAAAATCATCGCAAACGCACAAAGTAAAACAAAAATTAAACTGATTTTTTTCATATTGAATCCTTCCTTATTCTGTAGCTTTTTATTTTCTATTGAAAAAACAAAATTAAAACGTTTTATAAAACACATCAATTTCGCTAGTTCTTATAATATTTCTTGTTTTTCTTCAATCTTTTTCAAAATCGAAATGTCTCCCATTTTAAGATTTGACAATCAATATCTTCATTTGCTAAAAGTACCGCATGATTTTTAGCTTAGCTCCAATTTTAGGTATTACAAACAGTTCGTATCGTAACGCATATCACAAATACTTCGGAGGAATGACAAAATATTACGCTCCGTTTGTATCCGCCGTAAACACAACCGTAGAAAATCCTAATTTACTCAAAGATTTATCTCCGGCAAAAAGTCGTCCGCTTCAAAGTTGCGGCGTAGAAATGATTCCGCAAATTTTATCATGTGACGGCACGCTTATGCATAAATTAATTTTAAAAATGGCTGCGTTAGGATACAATGAAGTAAATTGGAATATCGGCTGTCCGTTTCCTACCGTTACTCGTAAAAAACGAGGCAGCGGAATATTACCGTATGCAGAACTTATCGATAAAGTCCTAAACGAAGCTATGAAAGACATTCCCTGCAAACTGTCAATCAAAATGAGACTCGGACTTAATGACACGACAGAATTTCGTAGCGTTTTGAAAGTAATTTCCCAATATCCGATATCAGAATTAACAATCCATCCCAGAACCGGGAAACAGGCTTATTCCGGTAAGCCGTATCTTGAATATTTTGCAGAAGCTCTGGAACTTTACGGAAAACCGATTGCATATAACGGCGATATTTTTGACGATGAAAGTTTTTTTAATATCAAAAAAATGTTTCCTGAAGTAACTCACTTTATGTTAGGACGCGGTGCTTTGTCCGACCCGTTCTTAGCTCGACGACTTTGCGGAAATCCGGATTTCGACAATGACACAAAAATTAAAATATTACATGACTTTCATGATGAAATTTTTAATTCATTTGATATAAGCTTTGGCTCAACACACAAAGACATTGATAATAAACCGGCAGGGATTTGCCATAAAATGAAAGGTTTCTGGGAATATTCAGCTGTTCACCTAAAAAACAGTGAGCAGTTTATAAAAAAAATTCACAGAACAAAAAATGTCCGTCAGTACATCGAAACCGTAGAACATTATTTTCAAAACGATGCCGATTGGACAGACAAAGGAATTTATTATTTTTTACGGAGTAATTTAAATGAGGATTGATTCAGTAATTTTTGATTTTGACGGAACTTTAGCAGACAGCGAACCTAATTATTATGAAGCAGACCGACTTCTCATGGCAGAATACGGTATCGATTTCACCTTTGAAATGAAAAAAGAATTCATCGGACGAGGTAACAGCGGAATGATGAAAACTCTTCACGAACGTTACAATCTGCCCGGCACGGTGGAAGATATGATACGCCGAAAAAATGAACTCTATCTGGAAATCGCACTAAAAAATACTCCGATTTATCCCGAAATGTTAGCATTTATTAAAATGCTGGTCAGTGAATGCGTTCCTATTGCAATTGCTTCCGGCACTTCATCTTCAATCCTTAATCGTTTAGTCGATCACCTTGATTTACGTAAATATTTTGATGCTGTAATTTCTTCCGATGATGTCGGAAAAAGCAAACCAAACCCGGACATTTTTTTGAAAGCTGCCGAAAAACTTCATTCTCAACCGGAAAATTGTCTCGTAGTAGAAGATTCCGTTTTCGGAATAGAAGCCGGACTTAATGCCGGAATGCAAGTAATGGCGATTCCGTATCTTACAGATACACCGCTGGATGAAGCATTTTTTAAAAGTGATATTTTATTTCAACAAGGTCATGCGGAATTTACGGCAAAAAAAGCAATGACCTGGTTTGAGAGTCGTTATTTGCAAAAGTAATTTTTTTATATAACGCAAAAATTTTTCTTTGAAAAAAAATCATTTATCACTATTTTATTTGGAGTTGTTCATTTTACATGATGCTGAATGGCTTACGAATGTGAGGTTTTATCAAAGTGAAAAAGTCTTTTCCTTTATTATTAACTTTTAGTGAAGAGGAAGAATTTTTAATGCGTTTCGGAAAATGTATTAACGCAGATAATCGCCGACTTCTTTCCAATTATCAACGAAAGTTTATGGAAAGTTGTCGTTATCAAACTATCAGAACAAAAGAACGTTTTTATAATTGGTTTATTGCCAGAGCGTATTGTGCATATTTAGAATCTGAAAAATATGAGTATATAGAAGAAATAGAAATTAACTATATAATCGACGAAGACTTTTGGTTCTAAAACGGTAATTTCCTTTTGTAACTTTCTGATTTTTTCATATAATGCCGTAACTTTCAGTTATCACGGAGAAAATCATGAATTTAGCACCGGTAATCCTTTTTGTTTACAATCGTCCCGAACATACACAAAAAACACTGGAGGCTTTGCAACGAAATCATTTGTCAGAGCAAACAGAACTTTATGTTTTTTGTGACGGTGCTAAAAACAATGCTTCCGAAAAGCAACTCGAAAAAATTGCACAAACTCGCAATGTTGTACGCAGTAAAAAATGGTGCGGCTATGTTTATATCGAAGAAGCTCAGGAAAATAAAGGCCTGGCTTCATCCATTATCAGCGGAGTTTCTAAAATAATGGAAAAACACGGTCGTGCTATTGTATTGGAAGATGATATTGTTACCGGACAATTTTTTCTCACTTACATGAATAAAGCTCTGGATTTGTACCGAGATACACCGCAAGTTTGGCATATCAACGGCTGGACTAATCCGGTAAAAGCCACATCTTGCGACAGTGCTTTTATCTATCCGGTAATGGACTGTTGGGGGTGGGCAACGTGGGCTGACCGTTGGAAATATTACAAAAAAGATTGCGAATATTACTGCAACAAATTTTCACGCAAAGACATTTATCATTTCAACAGTGAAGGAACGGAAAATCGTTGGAAACAAATTTTACGCAACAAAAGCGGCAAACTTAATACTTGGGCAATTTTTTGGGGTGCAACAATTTTTGAACACGGCGGGCTTTGTGTTGCCCCGCAAAAAACTCTTGTTCGCAACATCGGAATGGACAGCAGCGGAGAAAACTGTTATGCATCGCCGCTTCACCAAATACATGATTCTATCGATTATGAAATTACTTGTTTCCCTCAAGAAATCGTTGTCGATGAACAAATGTACAAACGACTTAAAAACTTTTTCCGCCGAAAAAATTTAATCACGCCGGGCAGAATTTATCGTAAGCTAAAAAGCATTCTAAAAAAATAAAAAATATTTTCTTTCCTGTTTTATAACCTTAACTTTATTTTTATATTCGATTTTTAAAATCGGATAACAAAAAAATCTTATAAAAAACAGAATTTATTTATTTTTTATCTATTAGATTAGTTTTTTTATTGGATATATATTATAAATCTTAGTTAAGAAAAAAATTATTAACTTGAATTTAGAATGAGATTGTAAATGACAAAACTTTCTACTTTGGTAAATTATATAATCATTGCGATAATTTCCTTAATTATGATAATAATGGGCGGGGCTACCGGTTTTCTCAGATATAAAGATAAACATAACGAGTACCAAAACAATATAGATTTATTAGTAAAACGTCTCCAATTTAACCTTGATTGGCCTTTATGGAATTATAATTATGAATGGATGGAAAGTGTAATACAAATTGAGCTAGAAAATAATTATATAAAAGCCATACTTGTTTATAATGAAGATGACAATCTTGAATACGGTCTTTCTAAGGAAAAGAAAATCTGTTCAACCGAAGAAGCAATCATATATAAATCAACATACAAACCGGAAGTTATCCTTAATCATCCTATTATCCATATCGATGATTCCAACGAAAACAATGAAATTGAAATAGGAAAAATCATTCTTATTACGACAAAGTCTTATCTTTATAAGGAATTAACCAGAGATATTCTTTTTACTTTATTACAATTTATTATAATGACAATTGCTCTAATTCTTACTTTCCACTTCGTTTTGGAAAAATTAATAGTACGTCCGCTTCAAAAATATTGCGAGATTGTTGGGCATTTCAGGGAAGAAAATTTATTCATCCGTGCTAACTTTAACCAAAATCAAGAAATGAAAGTTCTTTCGGATTCATTTAATGCAATGGCCGAAACTTTGCAAGATTACAGTGAAAAAATGGAAAGTAAAGTCAAAGAACGAACTCATCAATTGCAAGTTTACAATGAAGAGCTTTTGAATATCCAAAGACAAATCCAAGCTGAAATGCAAATGGGACAAAGAATTCAAGAGGCTATTATCCCGCAAATTACTTTTACCGAAATCGATTGTGCCGGTTTTTATCGCCCGATGGAACAACTGGGGGGTGATTATTACGACATCGTAAATCTGGGAAATAAAAAATACGCTTTTGTTATTGCAGATGTTTGCGGTCACGGAATCCCTGCTGCAATGGTAACAATGATGGCGAAAATTTCATTCCAAAAAAATATTCGACAATACATGAATCCTGAAGATGTTATACAACAAGTAAATTTCGACCTTTGTAAAATCACTGCAAATAAAAAATATCTTGCAGCTTTTTACGGAGAACTTGACCTTAATGCAAATATTCTTACATATTCAAATGCGGCATTAACCGAAATTCTGTTAGTCCAAAAAGACGGTTCTTTACAACGTTTAATTCCGAACTCTTCCATTATCGGTTATCTCGAAAAACTTCCGTTGGAAACTGCTACGATTTCTACCGAAGAAACCAGCAAAATTATTTTATATACTGACGGAATTACTGAATCAGAAAACAACGAAGAACGTTACGGCATTGAACGACTGGAATCAATTGTCATAGCTAATAAAGACAAAAGTGCCAATGCATTAAAAAACATAATCATCGATGATTTAAATTCATTTATGCCGCTAGAAAATGCAAAAGACGATTTAACGCTGCTTGTTATAAATCTTGATACAATTTAAAATATATGAGATTAGTCGATATTCACACTCATTCGCCGGAAATAAGTACAGCAGAAGTTTGTATTGCCGCAGCAAATGCAGACAATCCTTTTTCATTGCACAATCAACTGTTGCAAGCTGATTTCTCATTAAAAAACAATATCCCTTTTTCATTCGGGATTCATCCTTGGCAAGCTGCGTATATGACAACCGATTTTGAAAAGGATTTACACCGATTAGAAAATCTTTTTTCACTGCATAAAAAAAATATTTTGATGGGAGAAATCGGATTAGATTTATGTCGAGAAAATACGGAAATGCAAAAAATCATATTTTTACGACAACTCGATATTGCCGTAACAAACAAATGCCCGGTAATAACATTACACTGCGTAAAATCCTTGCATCTCTTACCGCCGATTTTAAGCAACTTTCGAAAAAGAAACAGCGAGAGTATTATTATTATTCACGGGTTCTGCGGCTCAATGCAAGATGCACAAAAATTAAGTAATTATGATGTTTACTTTTCTTTCTCTGCAAAATTACTTTCATGCAGCAAGAAAACCGCCCAAGCTGCTGCATTTGTCGATACAAATCGAATCTTAACAGAAACAGACACTGACAAACCGCAAACTTTAGCCGCCGCAGTGTCGCTGCTTTCTTCAATTCGTCGACAAAAAATCGAAGATTTTGCCGAACAAATCTTTTATAACGCAACACAAATTTTTGAAAAGATAAAAAAATATTCAGATTAAATATTTTTAGGACAACGCTCTTGGTATAAAAAAATACATATAGACTTTAGATTTTATTGTATGCAAAGATGGACGAAAAACTGAGATTCTACTCTCAACGGCAGTCTTGAATCCAAAAGTCTCATTTTTTAATGTCACAAATTCTTATTCGGAATAAAAAATATAAAAGACTTTTTTTAAAATACATAAAAATCAACAGAAACTTTGAAAAGAAATTCATAAAACAGTATATATACATACTCAAAGGGGAAAAACAATGAAACAATTAAAACACGTTCATATTCTTGGAATCGGCGGCTGTGCCTGTTCAGCAATCGGAGAATATCTTTGTGAAAAAGGAATACAGGTAACCGGTTCGGAACGTACAACTCGTGATGATTTAGGTTACTTAGAGCAAAAAGGAATAAAGATTTTTTATCAACACGCTGCTGAAAACTTAAAAAACGTTCCGCAGCTTCTCTTATATTCACCGGCGGTAAAAGCGTTAGCTCCGGATAATCCAGAATTTAAAGAAGCCGAAAAACTCGGAATACCGCAAGAAAGTTGGGAAAACTTTATAGGAAAATATTTACTGGAAGAAGGCAGAATCGGTATTACTGTCTCAGGAAGTGAGGGGAAAGGAACTACCGCCGGAATTCTTACAGCAATCTTGCAGGACACCAAATGGGATCCGTTGTCTATACTCGGTGCTCAAATGAAAATGCCGTCCGGCAACTCAAATATTTTCATGGGAAAAGGCTGTACTTATATTCTTGAAGGTGATGAATACAATCGCAATTTTCATAATTATCATCCGGAAATTAATGTAATGATAAATTTTGCTTTCGAACATCCGGAAACATATCGAGACTTTGCAGATTACAAAGCTTCATTTGCTCACTTTTTTAACGGAATGACCGGAAGAAAAAAACAAATTCTTCATGCAACTCCGAATATCATAGAGTTTGTTCAAGAAAATAATTTTAAAAATATTACATGGTTCGGTTTTCCTGAAGAAATTGCATTATTAAAAAATGCCAATATTGACACATCAAAAGTTTGGACAATCACAAATCACAAACTTACACCGGAAGGAAACTATTTTACTCTGGACGCTGTCGACGAAAAAAAACTGCCGTTGTTTGTTCCTGCTTTACCAGGATATTTAGCCCTAAACGCAACCGGTGCAGTTTTGGCAGCATTGGAATTAGGAATGACACATGCTGATGTCACAGAAGGATTAAAACGTTTTACCGGAATGAAACGCCGTTTTGATGTTTGCGGAAAAAAACCGGTTTTTATCACCGATTACGGACATTCGCCGGAATCAATTCGACACATAATCGGAGAAATTCGCAGTATTTATCCGCAGCGTAAGTTACATCTTATTTTTCAACCACACCTTTTTTCTCGAACATTTAATTTCCTTAATGATTTTGCAACCGCACTTTCTGCTGCGGATAAAATTTCGTTAATCGATATTTATCCCGCACGTGAAAAAAAGAATGAATGGGAAAAACGCGTAAGTTCTGAAATGTTAGCTGAAAAAACAGCAAAATATAATCCGAATACCGAATATTGTGGCAGCCCGATAACTATTGCCGAAAATCTCAAAAATAAAATAAGCATTAATGACGTCGTTTGTCTGATGGGAGCCGGAGATATGGATCGTTACTACGGAGAGTTAATAAATTCTTTTAATAAAGATTAAAACTGTTACTTCTTTGCGACAGTATGCGATTTTGCAATTACGCAAAAAAATACTGTCGCTTTAGGCGTAAAAATCTAAAGATTAATTCACAAATTAAAATAGAGACAGTCAACACGCTTGCATTTATTATGACAAATTTGTATTACTGTTCAAAGATAAACAGGCTATAACCTTGGGAGGGGAAAAATGGCAGGAAATAATTTTATTTTTAATGCATATAAAAAAAATCAACAACCTAATAACAATGCAAATACGGATGATAAAAATTTGGAAATCATGCGTAACAGTTTAAAAAATACACAAGTTGAAGTAGAGGCATTTTTCCCACGTAAATTATCTTCAAAGGATTTAAAGGACGGAAAAATTTTAGAAACACCTACTGTGTCTAAAGAAATAAAAAAAGCTGCTTTTGAAAAAATAAACAAATCAGACTACATTCCTATTAACAAATCGACAGAAACAACAACTGCCGAAACAAACGATAATCGCCCGTTTATAAAAGAAGTAACTTCTGAAGCTCCTATTGATAAAAAATCTCGTCTGCGATTGAGTGCAGTTTTCTTAGTTCTTTTAGGATTAGACAAAGCTGCAAAAGTTGCAACACAATTTCAACCGGACGAACAACACAAGATTTTTAAAGAATTACAAAAACTGGGAAATATCACTCCCGATGACATAAAAGATACACAAGCCGCTTTCGGATTAAATACTCCACAAAACGGATGGGGAGAGCTTCCGACCGGTCGAGAATTTTTACGAACTTTATTACAATTAATATTCGGATTATCTGACGGCAGTGTCCGATTTATGAAACTGGAAGAAGAAGCCGGTGTAGAAGAATACGAATATTTAAACCGACTGTCTCCGACTCAATTAAAAGAACTTCTCAAAAACGAAAGTGATTTAGTAATCTCTACAGTTTTAACCTTGCTGGCTCCGGTACGTTCTGCCGAAATATTAAAGATATTACCGCCTGAACGTTCCGCTGCAATCATACAATTGATTAACGGTAAATCTAAAATTAACAACGACATCAGTAAAATGATAATCGGGAAATTGAATGCAAAAGCAAAAGATATTTGTACTAACAGTGCGGATATCCCTGTTCTCGGAAAACAACGCCTTATTGATATTTTGCGAAATTGTGACCAGGAAAATGTTCAACAAATTATCCAAGCCGTTGCAAATGAAGACGAAGAGTTGGCTAAAGAAATCGAAGAAAAAGTTTTCACTTTCACTGATATATTGCGATTACCGAAAAAAGAGCTTGAGAAAGGATTAAAAGATTATCCTAACAATGAAATTGCTTTTTTCCTAAAAGGAAGTTCCGAGGCTGTAAAAGATGTATTTTTAAGCTGTGTCAGTCAACGACGTGCCGGAGTAATTCGACATGAAATTGAACTTCTCGGAGCCGTAAAAAAGAGTGAAGTATTAGAAAGAAGGCGCGATTTCATCAATTATTTAAAACAGCTGGAAGATGAAGGAAAAATTGTTTTGTGCGATGACGAAATTTACGTAGAGTAATCTCACAATTGCAACAATTCCGATAAAACCGGATGAAGTGTCAAAATATTATTTTGCAAATCTTTCAATGTTATTTTGTACTTTGCACAAATCAATAATTGATGAATCATTTCATGTGCTGCAGTTCCGCAAATTGCAGCTCCGCAAAGCCGGCCGTTTTGATTTGTTGCTGTAATCACAAAACCGCGAGTATCATCATACACTGTTGCAGCAGGTACAGCTTTGTAAGATTTTTTTTCAATCCTATAATCCGGATTATCAAAATCTCCGAACCAAGCCAGCGGTGTAGGTGCAAATATACAATACGGAATAAATTGAGGCTCAACTCTAGGAATATCCGACAAATTGAACATTGTCGAAACGGCTTTTTTTGCCTGATACGATGCAATATACGCCAATTTAGGCGTACCGCTGCACACATCTCCGGCTGCAAACCAGTTTTCTACCGTTGTCTTTTGATTTTCATCAATACACAAACAGCCATAATCATCAGTTTTAGGACAAAGTGAGTCATTTAAAAAACGAGGTAAAACCGGAGAACTTCCGGTACACCACAACGCATTCTCCGGTACATCTTGACTGTTTGTTTTCACCCAAATACCGTTTCGTCTTAATATAATTTGCAATTCTTTACGCAAAATTTCCGGGATTCCGGGGCATATAACGTTTTGCTTTTCTTGCAACGTAACTTTTACTCCCAACTTCGCTAATATCGATGCGGCTTCTATCCCGGTGATACCGCTGCCGATAACACTAATTTCTTGCGGAAGAGTGGTAAAATTAAAAAGTTGTTTTGTCGCAGACATATTTGCTTTAGGAGAACTTCCCGTAGCTATCAACAAATAATCAAACTCGATTTCTTCATTAGCAATAACTGCATGATTTTTATCTGTTATAACTGCTTCATCATGATACACTGTAATATTTTGCAGTGAGAATTCCAGCGATTTACGTACACTTTCGATACGCTGTTTCACTTCATCTACAATCGCTTCATAATTAAATGACCTTTCAATAAGGTCGATCCCGATAATTCCTTTACGACAATCGGCAATACTTTCAACTATATTCAAAAATGATTTAAACGGAATACAACCTTCATTTACGCACATTCCGCCTAATTGTGTTTTCTCGGCAATCGCAACTTTTTTTCCTACGGAATGCATTGCAGCAGCAGTTCCAGCACTACCGCCACCGATTATTAATAAATCAAACTTTTGCATTTACATTCCTGCATTTTTTATTGTCAACAATTGCAAAACGTTACCGGACAATAACATATAAAAATTATCTGCCACATCTAATGTACTGCATGCAATAAACGGAGTATTAGAACGAACAAGTAAATCTTCTCGCCATTTCTTCTGAGAATACGAATCCTCATGAATAAAATAAACAGCATAAACCGGTTGATTTTTCGATTCTCTATCCGGAGCACAAACAGTAAAAACCGGAGATTTTGCACGATAATTAACATTTAGAAAATGAATTTCCGGATAATAACCAATCTTTTGATTTGTTCCGCCGCAATAATAACTCAAAAGATATTCTCTTGAGTAATACAAAATCGTAACATCATCATCAAATAATGTTGCATGAAACATCTCGATTCCGCTGTCTATCTGCAAAAGACTTTCGACCTCAATCTTTTTTTCTTCCGCATTCAATGCCAAACGAACTAAAAATAATCCACCGTCTCCGCTGTAAACCATCGTGTAATAATCTAATGTTTTAAAAACCTGAAATTCTTCTACACTCTTAATTTTTTCAGTATCAAATTCTAATTTATCCAGATACCTGTGTTCTTCAAGTATTGCAGCCTTTAATTCTCCGCCGTCATTATAAAAAAGAAGCGGTTCACTTTCCGGCGAATCTTGGAGTATACAAAAATCAGAACATGAAACTCTAGTTCCGTCCGCTAAAAATCCGCCCTCTTCTTTTTCTATTAATTGCTTTAATACAATTCTGCTTTCTGACTGATAATCCAGATAAAACAATTTGTCATATAACAAAAAATGTTTTCCCATAACCGGATTAAAATGTTCTTGAGTATCTAACTGATCTAAATAAGTTGTTTCCCATCTTTTTTGAGCAAAACGTGAAAGTTTTAATCCCAACATAGACTCATCGCTGTAATACAGATTAGGTTTTTCATTACCGGGTGCCATTGATAAATACTTTGCGTAAATCTCCGGCTCAATCATTTCTATTTCCGTATTAAGATTTTTATTTCCATTAAAACAACTGCATAAAAAAACAAACAATAAAAAAATAAACAGATTTCTTTTTATAACCATAACTATTTCAATATTTCCTGATATGTCAACACATGATCCGGATGAGCTATCAAATAATCAATCTGGTCATTAATCATATTAACTCGTCCGACTTTAGCAGCAAAACTTTTTGCCAAACCAAAATAATAATCTCGCTCCTGAATATTACCGTTCAGAAAATGATTATATCCGATATAAAACATTAATTTATCAAAAACAAAATCTTCTGTCAGCATTATTTGAAATGCAGGATTACCTATATAGTTAATAAAATTAGCCGGTCCGGTATAATGAAAATCCGGCTGAACTTTACGAATCTCATTATTAACATGCGTCATCCAAACAATCGCAGCACATCCTAAATAAAATAACGACTCGTCTCTTTTTTGAGCTATCGCAGCATAACGTCCTATATTATAAAGTGCATTAAAATACTTCATTCCGTTATCAAATCTATAAACTTTAAATATATGCGACAAAGTTATATCCTGACGAATATTGTAGCGCACTCGTTCCCAATAAGTGTCTTTTTTTGTAGAAAGAAACCCGTTTATAATTTCAAGATAAGTCATCTCTTCAAGATTTAAATCGCCGCGACTGCTGTACAATTCTGCAAGTTTATAACGAACATTTAATATCTCATCCGGATAATCTAAAAACTCCTGCTGTTCTAAAACTAACTTATATTCTCGCTCCGCTTCCGATAAGAAATTTGTTTTTACATACAAATCCCCCACAATATTGTGATATTGCGGATAATTATCCGAAACTTTCAACTTTTGTTCTTCTTTCTGCAAGAGCTTTTTTAACTCATAATCCGTTTTATCCGGATTTTCCACTAACAATTTATTCCAATAACGTTCCAATGCTTCATCAATACGACGAGCTCTGGCTTTACGCACTTCACTCATTGCTTCTGAATATTCGCCTTTAGCAGTAAGATTTTCAGCACGTTTTAAATGCACCCAGCTCGGCTCTTTCGATGCAAAAATCCACAAACATTGCAAAAGAAATAAAATTATCAGATTAATCTTTTTCATAATACCCCATTAAAAGTTGCTCCATTTCAGACATTATACTGTCATTTTTGATAACTTTTAGCTTTTTCCCGTCTTTGAATAAAATTGATTGATCTTTCCCGCCTGCAATTCCGAAATCACACTCTCCGGCTTCTCCCGGTCCATTTACAACACACCCCATAACCGCAATTTTTAAATTCTTACAAAAACGTTTCCCTTCCGTAAGAGCTTTTACTTGTTGTCCCAAACTAGCCAATTCTATTTCGGTTCGCCCACAAGTCGGACAACTTATAATTTCCACATGGCTCTCACGTAATTTCAACGCTTCCAAAATTTTCATTCCGGTTCTGACTTCTTCCTCTTCCGCAGCTGTCAAACTTACACGAATTGTATCGCCGATACCTTCCTGTAAAAGAGTTGCAATCCCTATACTGTTTTTTATTGTTCCGTCAATCAAATCTCCTGCTTCGGTCACTCCGATATGCAAAGGATAATCAAATTCTTGTTTAGCAAGTCGATTAACCTTTATTGTTTCCATCACGGTAGAAGATTTGAATGAAAGAACCACATTATCATATCCTGCATCTCGGAAATACCCTGCTTCTTCACGGGCAGATTCAATCATTATTTTTATCGGATCATTGTATTTTTCTTTTAAATGTTTTGGCAAAGAACCTTTATTTATTCCTATTCGTACCGGAGTTCCGTGTTTTTTTAAACATGCAATTACACTTTGAACTCTATCTTTATCGCCTATATTTCCGGGATTTATACGAACTTTGTGAACTCCTGCTTCAATTGAAGCTATCGCCAATTTATAATCAAAATGAATATCCGCTACAATCGGCATTTTAGTCCGTTTTAATATCTCTTTTAGTCCCTCCAATGCTTTTTGGTCCGGAACTGTAATTCTTAAAATATCACATCCGATTCTTTCAAGATTTTCTATTTTTTTTAATGTTTTATCAATTTCCCATACCGGATTCTTTAACATTGTCTGTACGGGAATAAAACCTTTATCGCCAATTTTTATATTTCCTACCGAAATCATTCTGTATTACCTCTCCTTTTTCTGTAATGTTTTCGGCTTTTTTCATGATTTCCAGTAGTCTGTTTTTCTTCTTTAGGGAAATTATCAATAATTCTTCGATAAGCTATTTTTGCGGCATTCTTTTCTGCTTCTTTTTTTGATTTCCCGGTAGCTTGAGCTATAACTTGATTATCAACAAGAACTTCCATTAAAAAAGTTTTATTGTGTTCCGGGCCGCTTTCCGATATCTGGCGATATTGCGGACAATCACGATATTTTTTCTGAACATATTCTTGCAGCAATGTCTTATAATCTTGTCCTTGACGTTCATTCACCACAAGTTTAATTTCTTCCTCAAATAATCGGACAACAAATTCTTCTACACGTGAATATTTTGAATCCAGATACATTGCACCGAGAAAAGCTTCAAAGGCATCAGCAATTATCGCTTTTTTCTCACGCCCTCCGGTCATTTCTTCTCCGTGACCTATTTTTATCAATTTATTTAATCCGATATTTTTCCCTTGCGTTGATAGCATTTCTTCACTGACCACAAAGGATTTTACTCTGGCAAAATTTCCTTCATGCAAAGATGAATAATTTTTATAAAGAAACTCTGTAATAATTAAACCTAAAACAGAATCACCTAAGAATTCTAATTTTTCATTATTTCCCATTCCCACATTTTTCTCATTAGCAAATGAACGATGAGATAATGCCAAATCCAGAAGATCAAGATCATTAAACTTTATTTTTTGTTCTTTCAGAAATTTCTTTAATTCTTCTTTTCTTTTTGTTTCCAAAGTCTAACTCCGTATCCAGAATAAAATAACACTCTTTTCCTAATAAAAAAACCTTTATAAAAAAACATCTGGGTTCTTTTATAAAGGCCTATTCACTAAATCATAATGAATTTAATTACGCTTCATTCTTCTGAATGTACTCAATAACACTTCCAACTGTAGTGATTTTTTCAGCATCTTCATCCGGAATAGTAATGTTAAATTCAGATTCCAATTGTGTAAGCAATTCTACTGTATCTAAAGAATCAGCACCTAAATCTTCAATAAAAGAAGCTTCAGGAACAATTTTACTTTCATTTACAGCTAATCTCTCTGCAATTAATTTTTTAACTTTTTCAAAAATTTCTTCGTTTGTCATTTCGAACTCCCTTCACAAAAATTAACATGACCAACTGGTCATAAGTTGATTAGTATTATATACATTTTTTTTTATATTGCAATAGTTATTTAAATAAAAATATACAATAAGTTCTTATTTTGGGGATTTTCCTCTCATAATCCTATTGTGTAATTTTTTTGCCGTAACTTTTTACTGCGGTTAATCTTTACGTAAAAGCTATTTTTATAGGAGTAGTATTATGGCAAAAATAATCTATACATTTATATTTTCAGTTGTCTTTCTTCTCTCATGCAGTAACAAAAATGAATTAGTTGTTCTTACCGACCATAGTTTCCCGCCATTCGAATATATAAAAGACGGCATTCCTTCCGGTGTAGACCCGGACATTGCTGCAGTTATTGCCCAAAAATTAAATAAAAAAATAAAAATATTTTCTGTCGGTTTTACTTCAATTATCCCGTCCATCGAAAGAAAAATAGGAGATATAGGAATTGCAGCTATCACAATTACTCCAGACCGCCAAGAACGAGTCGCTTTTTCCATACCCTACGCAAAAAGTGAACAATTCATAATTTCATTAAAAGACTTTCCGGTTACAAATAAAAGTGAGCTTGATGGATTAAAAATCGGTGTAAAACAAGGAACTTCCAGTCACACACTTATTAAACAAATGGGATTAAAGAAAACAAATTTACTTACGTATCCTACAACTTTGCATACAATAAGAGCATTATTAAACAATGAAACTGAAGCCGTCGTTATAGATCAACAAACCGCTCTTTGGGCTACAACACAATATTCACAATTACAAAGTCATCCTTTAAAAGATGGTACCGAATATTATGGAATTTGCGTAAATAAGAGCAATTCTAAATTATTGACAGAAATAAATACGATTATCAAAGAAATGATTGCTAACGGAGAAATCGAAACACTTATCGAAAAACATTCTAATCTTTTTTAACTTTATTCAAAATCTCCAATGCTATTTCTTCAATTGTTTTACCCAAACAATCTATAATCAAATCTGCATATTTTTGATAAAGCGGAAGACGTTCTTCATATAAATTAAGTAATGTCTTCCCTTTTGCCATAGCTAAACCACGAGTCGTAATATTATGAATTCGTTTTTCTATCTCTTCATACGGTAATTGTAAATAAACAATATCACCGATATCTTTCAAATTATTCATTGCCTTTTCTGTATAAACCGCACTGCCGCCGGTAGCTACAACACTCACACGTTGAGTTTTAAAAACTGACAAAAAATCACCTTCAAGAGTTATAAAATTATCACATCCTATTTCATCAACAATGACTTGCAACAATTTTCCTTCTTGTTGTTGAATCAAAAGATCTGTATCCACAAAATTGATACCGGCGATTTTTGCCAATACAACGCCTATTGTACTTTTCCCGGCTCCGGGCATTCCGATTAAAACTATATTTTTCATGTAACAACCTCTGATTCAAAAAGATTTACATTGCCGCTGTCCGGTAATATTCGCGGATAAATTAAAACAAAATCATGTTTTGCAAAATAATTATTTAATAATTTAGGAATTTTATCATTTTCTTTCGACCATGATATAGAGTTTTTCCTTGCACCGACAACAATTACAAAATTATCTTCCGTTAAATTGCCGAATATCATTTTCATTCGTTCTACATTTGTCTTTGAACCTACAATAGACACTAAATCAGGATGACAAACTTCTGATATTGATTGACATATTGATTCCGCACAGTGAATATGCATAGGAATTTTTCTTTTCTCGGCAATATTCAAAATAGACCGCAATAAATCATTAAAACAAGTTTCTTTTTCTATATTATTAGGGAAAAAAACTGAAATCTGACGAATTGTTTCCAATTGTTTTTGAACATTACAAATCATAAGTTGTCCGTTGGAATTCTGAAGAATCTGCGTAGATAATGACCCAAACAATTTATCCGTAGCTTTTGTTTTTCCGTTCCAACCAATCAACATATTCCCGGCATTAAGCTCTTTTGATGCTCGAACAATTCCGCCCGGAATATTAATATCAACACGCATTGAAGTTTCAACATCTTTGTTAAGTTGTTTTGCATATTTTTTCACATGCTCGTGAATATCTGAAATATTCTTTTTTTGAGCTTCGATATTTTTTCCGTCATTAACAATTGATAACGCATACATATTAGCTTTATCATTACTGAAAAGTAATGCCAGATTTATCAAATGTTCTGCTGTTTTAGGATTAAAAACATTTATCAAATAATTATTTTGTCCATTATCATAAGGTGCGTTTTCTTTCATCGTAACAGCAATACGTCGACCGACACGATCGGTAACATAAGTACTTACAAATACCGTAGCAACAATCATCAAAATTGTTCCGTTAAGAACATCATCGTTTAACAATCCTTTCTGATGTCCGACCATTACTGCTGCCAATGTTGCTGCGGCTTGTGCATTTGAAAGTCCAAAAATCAACCAACCTTCATCTTTGGTATAACGAAAAGCATAACGAACAATTACTGCCGGTAAAAATTTACATAACGTTGCAGTTAAAATCATTACAATCGCAACCAACCACGGCGTAAAACCGCTGCCAAATCCTTTTATATTTATAAGCATTCCTACACTGATTAAAAAAAACGGAATAAAAAGACTGTTTCCGGTAAAAGACAATCTATCTGCCAGTTTTGATGTAGGAGAAATTAAATTACTCAAAATCAATCCCGCAAAAAAAGCTCCGATAATTGGTTCAATTCCCAAAATTTGGGCTAAGAGACTGATTCCGAAAATTACCGAAAGAACAAAAACAAATTGTGAACCGTCTTCGCTGTTTAGTTTTCTAAAAAACCAACGACATGCCGGCGGCAACACAAACAATACAATTAACAAAAACATCAAAACATTAATTGTAAGTTTTACCCAAAACATAATATTTAAATCGCCGCCGTCAGCATTAACAATTATCGATAAAACTAACAACGCTAAAAAATTTACTATAATCGTTCCGCCTACAGTAATCGTAACCGCTTCATTTTTTGATATATTAAATTTACTTACAAGAGGATAAGCCAATAAGGTATGAGAAGCAAACATACTCGCCAAAAGTAAAGATGAAACCCAAGAAAACCCCAAAATATAATAAGAAATTAGAGCTCCCAGCCCTTGCGGTATAATAAAGGTCAATAATCCGAAAATCAGACTTCGTTTTGTATTCTTCTTAAAGTCATCAATATCTGTTTCCAAACCAGAAGCAAACATTATATATAACAATCCCACAGTTCCAAACAATGTTATTGCACTGTCTCGCTGCAAAATATTAAAGCCATGTTCTCCGAGCAAAGCTCCGACAACAATAAAACCAACCAACCCCGGCATATGAATGCGTTCAAACAAAATAGGAACGAAAAGAATAACTAAGCTTATAATAGAAAAAACAATAACCGGGTCTTTTGCCGGGAAAATATGTGAAAAATCCATGCAAAATATATAATCTTTTCATTTTTTTGAGTCAATAAGAACACAAGTTTTAATCTTCTACACTAAAAAATGACAAGGAATGCTTACGTTAATTCATAAATATAGTATAAACACCTTTGAGGTAATTATTCTATGGAAATGAAAGATATTTTCTCCAATGTAAAACTAAAAAGTAAACAACTGTCTTGCGGCAATAAAAAATTCAAAATCGATTACAGTGACGACCTTGACTCCATAATTGACCAAATGACTAACGAACAATTTGAAAAAGATGAACGTTTTCCTTATTTTTTCGCCATCTGGGATTCCGGAGTTTTATTAGCTGAACACATACTCAATGACATTCCCGCATTACAAGAGAAAACAATTTTAGAATTAGGAGCCGGAACGGGAATCTCCGGAATCGCCCTGGCAATAAACAGTAATTGCAGAGTAATTTTTACAGATTATGAAGAATACAGTTGTCAATTATGCAAACACAATTGTGAAATTAACAATTTAGAAAATTTTGACACGCTTATCGCTGATTGGCGAGATTTTCCCGAAATAAAAGAAAACATCAATATCGTAATTTGCTCTGATGTTTTGTATGAAAAAAAACAAGTAATTCCGCTATTTAATGTGTTGAATACCTTTTTACAAAAGAAAATCCCTGTATATTTAGCCGACCCGGGCAGAACTTATATCAATGATTTTTTGACATTAATGAAAAATGCCGGTTACTCAATTAAAAGTTCAATAGTGAAAGATTCAAAAAATAATAACTTATTAAGCAGTACAAATGTTTACTTGATAAAAAATTAATAAGTATGATCCGGAAAAACTAACGTTACTGTTGTTCCTTCTCCGAGTTGGCTTTCTATACTGAACGTTCCGCCGTGAGCTCGCATGATTTCAGCACAAATTGAAACTCCGAGCCCGGTTCCTTTTTCTCCGAGAATTCCGACTGTTGTAAAAAGATTTTCTTTATCCAAAACTTTTTCTATATCCTCCGCAGCCATTCCTATCCCCGTATCCCGAACAGTTATCTTCAAACTCTTTTTTACTCTGGAAGCAAAGACCTGAATCATCCCTTGTTTTGACGTAAATTTTACCGCATTTGAAATTAAATTCTCCAAAACTTGTCGCAATCGTTCTTCGTCAAAATAACCGTAAACATTGTCAGGAACTGATGTTATATAATTAATTTCTCGGCTTTTAACCAAAACTGCAATTTCCGGATAAATCTGATAAAGAACATCATTTAAATTTTGTTTTTTTACATCCAATTGTATTCGCCCGGATTCTACTATCGAATAATTCAGAAAATCTTTTACCATTTGAAAAAGATGATTCGCTGAATTTGTTATCTGCGTAACAAACTTTTCTTGCTTTTGATTTAATTCTCCGCAGATTCGTTCTTCCTGCAATAATTCTGCAAACCCTAAGATTGCCGATAACGGAGTTTTTAAATCATGAACCATCGCAGATAAAAAATTATAATGTTTTTGAAATCTATGCTCCAAATCAAAAAACTGCTCATGCAATTTTAAAACTTGTGCCAATCTAAGCTTTGTATCCGCTTGATTTAAAACAATAAAATCATCTACCTGTGCATCCAATGAAACATCTTCCAATGTGTCAAATACCTGAATTAATCTGGCGGAATACTTCTTTTTCCAAATAAATAAATCTCTACATATTAAGGAAGAAATTACAATATCCGGTTTAATACTTTCCAATTTCTCAACTGTTAAATCCTTTTCTTCAATACACTCTATATGGTATTGATTCTTAAAAGACCTAAGAAGCTTTTTTAATAATTCATTATTATTTATATTCAATATCTTTATACGAATATTGTTCATATAATAACTTCACCTTATCCTGCATTCAAATAACATTAAACTTTAATCATCTCTTCTGTTAAATAATCCCAAACGAATTGCATAATACAATAATTGACTTATTGAAGAGGCTGCAGCTGCCACATAAGTCATTGCTGCCGCATTTAAAACACTGGCAACTCCGGAAGAATCTCTGCGGTCTGCAATTCCGTATTCAACCAATAATTTTTTTGCTCTTCTTGATGCATCAAATTCCACGGGAAGAGTCACTATCTGAAATAAAACAACAATACAAAATAATACAAAACCTATTTTTGCTAATCCCATCGCTCCTATTAATGCACCAATGACAATTAACCACACCGAAATGTTACTTGCAAATGAAGCCGGATATGCAAGACTTTGTCTGAGTGTCATCATAGAATAACCGAATTTATGTTGCAATGCATGGCCCGCTTCATGTGCTGCAACCCCGATAGCCGCAATTGAATTACTGTTATATACCGGTTCTGATAACCTTAACACCCTTTCTGACGGAGAATAATGATCCGACAACCACCCTCTCGTAGGTTCCACTTTTACATCCATAATTCCATTGCGTTCTAAAATTAAACGTGCAATTTCGCTTCCCGAAATTCCGTAACTATTTCTTACTTTTGAATATTTTGAAAAATTAGACTTTACAGCCCATTGTGCCAACATTGAAAATATTAATACCGGAGCCGAAAGCAATAAATATAAAGGATCAAAATACATAAAAAAATCTCCTCACCAAATAACTGAAAATAATATTTACTTCATTTTAATAAAAACGTACAGCTAAGAATTACAAATCCTTAATGTCGAAAAAAACTTTGACATTTTAATCTCATAAAGGTATATTCGACCCAATTATTTTTTTTCAGTGGAGTAAGTATTATGAGAAGATATTTAATGGCAGGAAATTGGAAAATGAATTTAACTCCAAGTGAAGCAAAAAAATTTGCTGCTGAGCTTGCTGCTAACATTAAAGATTTAGATAAAGATGTTGACGTGATGATTGCACCGAATTTCGCATCTCTTGCTTATGTAAAAGAAGCAATCGCAGGAACTCCTATAAAATTAGGAGCACAAAACATGAATGACAACGAAAAAGGTGCTTATACCGGAGAAGTTTCAGCTGACATGTTATTAGACCTTGGCGTTGAATACGTTATTTTAGGACACTCAGAAAGAAGAGACATCTACAAAGAAGACAATGCTTTAATTAACAAAAAAGTTAAATTTGCATTAGCAAAAGGTTTGAAACCTGTTCTTTGTATCGGAGAACACTTAGAAGAAAGAGAAGCTGGAATTACAGCTAATGTTGTAAAAACACAACTTGAAGAAGGTTTAAAAGACGTTTCTGCAGCAGAAATGGCTAATATTGTAATTGCATATGAACCAGTTTGGGCTATCGGTACAGGAAAAACTGCAACTCCAGAAATTGCAGAAGCAACTCACCAAGACATTAGAAACATATTAACAAATCTTTACGGTGCTGAAGTTGCAGAAAATGTAACTGTTCAATACGGCGGTTCTGTTTCTGATACAAACGTAGACAGCTTAATGGCTCAGAAAAACATTGACGGTGCTTTAGTCGGCGGTGCATCATTGAAATTAGCTCCGTTTACAAAGATTGCTAAATTTGAAAAAGTTTAATTTTAAGGAAATAAAATAATGCATTTAACAATTAATATTTTAGCTATATTTATGATTGTCGTTTGCGTTTTGATGACTTTGGTTATCCTCGTTCAAGAAGATAAATCCGGCGGTGGATTGGGAATTCTCGGTGGGTCATCTCAGTCTTTCTTTGGTGCAAGTTCTGCGACAATGCTTACTAAGATAACTTCTGTTCTTTTAGTTTTATTTTTTGTTTTAAGTTTAATAATCGGTTCTATTTCTGCAAAGACTACTCGTGATGCTCAAATCGGAAATAAGCTTATAAGCGAACTTGAATTCGATGCCGGAATCACTTCTGAAACTGTAGTTAAAGGTTTAACTGAAGCTCCGGAAAATATTAATGCAGAAGACTTTGAAGCTTTTATTATAGAAAAGATTTCAGATGATGCTGTTAAAACTGAAATGAAGTCTTACTATGAAAAAGAAAAAAGTGGTTTATATTATACTTTAACAAAAGACGCACTTAAAAACGAAGATACACAAAAACGAATTGTTAAAATCTTAAATGATATTAATTATTCTCCTGAAGCTGTAACTACAATTGTAGAATAAAGATTTTATTAAGGGAGAAAAATTATGGTAGATAAAGACGAATTAAAAAAAGTAATTCTGACTGTAGCCAAAAGTGATGATGATATCAGTTCGATTACAGATGATACCGTTTTAATTGGGGAAGACGGATTGTTTTTTGATTCTATAGATGTTTTAGAATTGATTGTTGAAATCGAGAAAAAATTTGGAATCAAAATAAAAGACAAAGATTTGAATCAAAATAAACTTGATTCTTTTCAAATATTCTACGACTTTGTGAATGAAAACGCAAAAAAATAGAGTTTTTATAACATACCATGGGAGTGCAAGCTCCCTTGGTATTACAACTGATGAAATTCTACGGTCGTTAAGTCAGCAAAATCCCCAACCGATAACAGACGAAAAAGCTTTTAATTTTACTAAACCTTTTTATGTTATTCCATCAGCATTTAATGAATATAAAAATCAAGTAAGGTCATCTGCCATCATTTTTTCGCTTTTAGATAAGTGCAAAGACTTTATCGATGCAAATGATAATATTCCGGTTTTCTTATCTTCATCTACCGGAGGAATAAGAGAAACTGAGTTGAATTACATTGATTTAACTAATAAAAAATCATCTTATTCCGTATTTGAAAATCATTTTTTTAATAAAACCAGTACGGACATAAGATATAGATATCCAAAAGGTAAAATCGGTGAGATTTTCACTTTTTCCACTGCGTGTTCATCTTCCGGTCATGCTATTTATCAAGCAGCTCGTTTGATAAAAGCCGGAGTAATAAACAGTGCTATTCTATTGGGAATTGATATAATTTCGCAAACAACACTAATTGGCTTTGATTCATTGCAATTAGTTTCAGATAAACCTTCATGTCCGTTAACAGAACAACGTGACGGTCTTACATTAGGTGAAGGTGCCGGTGTTCTAGTTTTAGAAAATAAAGCCAGAACTCCAAATGATTTTGAAATTGCCGGAGTCGGTTCCGGTGTTGACGGTCATCATATAACAGCTCCGGATCCTTCCGGAACCAATCAAAAAAAATGTATTCACGATGCATTAAATGAAGCCGGAATTTCTGCGAACGATGTAGGTTACATCAACGCACACGGAACCGGAACAAAAATGAACGATCAAGTAGAGTTATCTGCATTAGAAACAATTTTTGACGAACGTAATACATGTGTTACTTCATTAAAATCATATATCGGACATACTTTGGGGGCATCTACAATTACGGAAATCTCACTTTGTATTGATATGTTAAAAGAAGGTTTTATTTATCAACCGAAAACATTCTCAAATCCGATAAGTGCGTTAATTCCATCTAAAACTATAAAAGCAGAAAACATAAAATATTTCCTTAAAAATTCATTCGGATTCGGCGGAAATAACGTTTCTGTATTAATAAAGACAAATATGTCCGATAATTCCAGTGAAAAGGAGATGTAATGAAACAAGAATTCACTTACATCAAAGATATTCATTTCATAAATTCTGAGGTTTCGTCTACAGATACATTGAAAGAAATGTACAACAAAGGATTGCTTTCTCAAATTGAATTATCTCCGAATCTATCACAAGAGATTCCCGAATTATCAAACAATATTAAATCTCCGTTAAAACGTAGAATGAGTCAATTATCTTTAGGCGTCTTTCAAGCATTGCAAAACGGCGGTGCTAAAGACTTGCAAGAAGATGATGAAATTTACTTATTTACATCTTTTGCTGAAATCGACACATCAAATAAAATTATTGAAGATTTGAAAATTAATAACAGTACGCTGGTAAGTCCGGTTCTATTTCATAATTCCGTTCATAATACACCGTTAGGATATTATACAATCATTAATAAATGTCACAATTATTGTTTGGCTGTATCTGACGGAATTAATACAGGAAAATCTTTCGTTGATTTAATAAAATTTTTAATCAAAGTAAATCCGCAATTTATTATTGTTGCCGGTGACGAATATTCTTCATTTTATAATCTTGAAATTAAGTACGATTATAAACTTTTTCCTAACTTCATTTCTTATAAAGCTGTTAAGAATGAAAATGAAACAAAAGGTTTTTTCTTAAAATCTGAATCAAATAATTGGCAAGAAATTCTTGATTCTCTTCCTGAATATAATCACATTATTGCCGACAAAGAAACTTTTGTAACATTAAAAGATAAAGTTAACGCAGAACTATTGACTGATTATCCATTAACCGCAGATTCTCCGATTTCAATAGTAACACGTTTAGCATTACCTTTTATTTTAGAAATTAAAGGAAAAACCGCAGTAATAGAACAAAATAACGGAATATATTATCTTTTCGAGGTTGTTCTATGAAAAATAATTTGTATTCCGTTTATAATGATTCGGAGAATGTTTCATTTTTATATGATAATTTTTGTTATACAAAAAAAGAAATCGACACAAAAATCGCACTTTTAGAACAAAACTTCTGCAAATTGTTAAGCAATAACATTGAAAATAAACGTGTTTATCTTGATATAAAAGACAGATTTCTATTCTTAATTAGTTTTTTTACAATGAAAAAATTAAATTTGGCTACCGTTTTGATTCCAATTGAGATTCAACCTCAGCTTTTTTTCGAACCGGGAATTATCTATATCAGTGATAACAAACACCATGACAACGGAATTTTCCTAACACCAGATTTTAACCTTGTTCCGGAAAAAGATTTCAACGCAGAAAATATAAAAGATTTCGAAAATATTTATGATTTATATTTTTTCACATCAGGTTCGACCGGAAAATCTAAAAATATCGGCAAGTGGAGTTCTAATATTCTTACGGAACTTGCAGAATTACAAAAACTTTTTTCTATAGAAAAAGGTGATGTTTTTCTATGTATTCCGCCGATTTACCATATTTACGGTTTCCTTTTTACAATGTTACCGATTTTTTCCTCAGCAACAATTGATTTGAATTCTTTTTTTACTCCGGAATCTATCGCAGATTATATTGTAAATTCTAAAATTGACTATCTTGTCGCTGTTCCTTCGTATTATGGATTATTTGATAAGTTAAATTTAATAGAATGTTTTTCAAAATTAAAAGGAGCTTTCAGTTCTTCCGGTCCTTTACCGGGTGAAATTTCAAAGAAATTCTTTGATAAAAATATAAAAATTCACGAGATTTACGGTTCTACCGAAACCGGCGGAATGGCATATCGCATATATGCAAAAAATCCAAATTATGAATTAATTGATTATGTTAACGTAAAAAACTATCATCCGACAGAAGAACTGGAACTTTTTATTTCATCTCCTGCAATTTCTGTCGAATATGATAAGGAAGTCGGATATTGTACCGGCGATATAGTAAAATTTATTGATGAAAGACATTTTACTTTATTGGGACGAAATACTCGATTTGTAAAAATTCACGGAAAAAGAATTGATTTAGGATTTATTTCTGCTAATTTCATTAACTATTTAAAAGATACACACGCAATTATTTTGGGTGAAAATGAAATTTTTGTCGGTTGTAAAGATGAAAACATTTACCTACTGGCTGAATGCAAAGATAAACTGAATACAATTCAAATAAGTAAAGACTTAAGAAAAATATTGCCGGGATACGCAATCCCTAAAAGAATTTTACAAACAAAAATCCCACGAAATGAAATGGGCAAAATTAATAAAGTTGCAATAGAAGCAATGATTAACAATTTAGATTGATTATTTTATAATCTGAAATTTAATAAAATCGTAATTTGGGAGGTAGAAAGTGAATTCGGAAGATAATAAGCCAATAAGTGTTATAGTCTCTCCTTTTTTCCCTTTTAACCGTATTTTTAGCAATGAAATTGTTTACAGTCTTTTTGGGGATATTCAGTATGAGCCAACTTTCCTGGACTATTCCACAGATACAACTTACGATGAATTTGTTTTAAAAATATCACAAATTATAATAAATAAAAAAGAACCTGTTTATATCGTTTCTTTCGGAGTCTTTTCTTATATTGCCGGAGATTTAGTTAAACGTTTTTCTGAAAAAATAAAGGGAGTTTTCTTTATCGAACCGGATTTCTACGGTACGCTTCTTAACGGAAAATATAAAAAAAGCAGTTTCGGACATAAACTCAGAAATCAATTATTAAAATTTTACCTATGCAATGACAAAATCAGTAACAAATACTTTTACAGAGAAAGTGCTGCCGGTTTTTTGTCTTTTATGAAAGATTTGCAGTTAAAAGAGCCGGTAAGATTGGCAGATTTTATTGAAAAAAAAGTTGAAATGACTGTTGTTTGGTGTGTTATGGCAAAAGATTGTTGGCCGTTACCGCAAATATTAACAGAAGAATACGAAATCCCAGTTTTTACGGCTTCTCATAACTTCTTTGATTATTTTAAAAAAGATTGCAATTTTGTTTTCAATAATACTTTTTAATAGTAAATATATTTTATTCACTAAAAATATCTTGACAAGAATATTAGCATTATGTTCTATGTCTATGAAAATTTTTGAGATACTAAGGGAGGGACCTTATTATGTTTTATGTAGAAGATGAAGATTTACTAGAAAAAAATTCTCTTTTTGCTGCGGCTTATGATGACGACGGCGACGAAGATTTTGATGATGATTACGACGATGAAGACGATTACGAAGATGAAGACGAAGACTTCGACGAAGATTTCGATGAAGATGAAGATTTTGACGACGATGATGATTATGATGACGACTTCGATGATTATGATGACTATGATGACGAAGACGATGATTATGATGATGATTACGACGATGAAGATGACGAAGACTTCGACGAATTCGACGATGATGATGAAGATATTTACGAAGACGACGAATTAGATTACAACGATTTTGACGAAGATGAATAATCGTTTAGTTTTTTAGCTATTTTACCCTTTAATAGATTAATTCTGTTAAAGGGTTTTTTATTTTTCACTTAGCCTTTTTTATTTTTTGACGATATTTTTTCTATTAATCAAGTTTAATCTTACGGAGGAAACATGAAAGATATATTAAAGCTTTTCATTGACGGCGGGCCTTTCATTATGTCTGCGATTTTTTTATGTTCGATTATTGCTTTAGCAATTACTTTGGAACGTTTTTTCTATTACAAAAAAATCAATATGGGAACTGATAAATTGTTGAGTCGCATAGCAAATGCTATTTCACAAAAACACTACGAGGAAGTTCTTGCTATCTGTGATTCTAAAAATTCTCCGGTAACAAATTTGGTAAAAGCCGGAATTAAACATCGAGAAGAAGGCGAAAATAGAATTCAAGATGCAATACAAGATGCTGCCAGTCTTGAGATTCCGAAATTAGAAAAATTTTTAACAACTTTAGGTTCTATCGCCGGTATTGCACCTCTACTAGGACTGTTAGGGACCGTAATGGGAAACATGGAAACATTCGGTGTCATCGGAGCCGGAGCCGCATTAGGTAATATGGAGCAATTGGCACAAGGGATTTCAAAGGCATTATTAACTACAGCATTCGGTTTAGTCGTAGCAATTCCGTCTACCGTTGTTTATAATCACTATACAAATAAAGTGAACAATATGATTTTGAAATTAGAAATTCAAGCAAACGACCTTATTCAAATGTTAGTAAAACAAGAAAAAAGAGGCTGAAGTGGCAATAAAATTTACCCGAAGATTAAAAACAAAAGTTGTCTTGGATATGGCTCCGATGATTGATATTGTTTTTCAATTAATTATTTTCTTCATGCTGGCAACACAAGTAAAAATAACTACCGGAATGGAATTTGAATTGCCGAAAGCTGAAAATTTATCAAAGATTGCTGAAACTCCGCTTAAAATAACTATTCTAAATAAAAAGAATATCTTGGTTGGCTCAAAAAAAACAACTTTGGTAAATTTTTCACAGCTTTTATCAAAATCCGAAGTGAATCCTGCAACTGGTCAGAAATCCGTTATTTTATATGGAAATAAAAGCATTGAATATGAATTACTGATTCAAGTTATGGATATTCTAAAAGAACACGGTTACGACAGCATTGATTTAGCATTAGACAGGAAATCATAATGAATGATAAAGAAGCCAAATCACAAGAACAACGTTTAGGTTGGGCAATATTTTTATCAATTCTTTTTCATATCTTTCTTATTTTCTTAAGTTCTCATTTAAAAAATGATGTTCCAAAAGAAGAAAACAGAGTTATGACCGTCAGATTAGTACAAGAACATCTCAGTGTGTCACAAGAAAAATCCGGTAACAATAAAGCAACCTCTTCAAAAAAAGAAAATGCACCGACAAAGAAACAAGTGATACCTGAAAAGAAAATAATTTCACCTAAAAATATTAAACAAAAAACTTCAGCAGCTAACTCCAAACCAGACATAAAAAATCAATCCGTACAAAAAAATCATAAAACCATAAAAAAAACGGAAGTTTCATCTACGCCTTCAAAATCTCCAATAAAGGAAGAAATTATTCCAAAGCAAGAAAAAACTCAACCTTCCGAAAATGTTGAAGTACCGGAAAATACTCCCGTTACTATTGAAAATGATATCGTGACTGAATTAGAAAACCAACAGATAGAAGAAAAACTAAAATTAGAAAACGACTTTTTTAATGACAACCAAAGTTCTGCCGAAATTTTACCGGATTTTGATTTTTCAGAAGCATTGTTTGCTGAAAATTTAAGCAGTTTGTCTCCTGAAAATAACGATAAAGACAGTAAAAGTAAAAATGAAAATGCAACCAATAATAACGCTACAAACGGAAAAGATATTGAATGGAACGGCGGAGGTGCACGTGGTTTATTATTTTCTGATGCAATTGAAGTGCCGGAAGATATAAAAAAAGCCGGTCTGAAGTTTGTTATAGAAATTAACTTCGATGTAGATTCTAACGGATATATCAGAAATGCAAATATCGTAAAAAGTTCCGGCAATTCTATGTGGGATGAAGATATTCGCAGACAGTTTTGCAAATGGGTTTTTGAAAAATCAACAAAGCAAGAATATTCACTCGGTAAGATTTTAATTACCATTGGTTATTAGTACGCCTAGAATAAAGAAATATTTGCAATTTATTTTTATTTTAAGTATAAGTACTTGCGTTTTGTACCTTAAGAAAAAGGTTAATACTATTTTACAAAGGAATAAGTAAAAGGAGTTTTGAATTATGGCTAAAAGAAAAACAGCAGAAACATCAACAACTGAAGATGTAAAAAAAGAAGCTACTACTGAAACCGTAAAAAAGACAACAACTAGAAAAACAACAACAAAGAAAGCAGCTGCAACTGTTGCTATTTCTAAAGAAGATTTTATTTCAGAAGTTGAAAAAAGATCTTATGCATTGTTTGAAGAAAGACAAAAAAACGGTAAAGAAGGTAATAGCTTAACAGACTGGTTAGAAGCTGAAGCAGAAATTAAAGCAAAATACGGTCTATAATATTATGCTAGAAAGAACTCTTGTAATTTTAAAACCGGATTGTATTCAACGAGGTATCACAGGAGAGATTCTTTCACGTTTTGAGAAAAAAGGTTTGAAATTTGTTGCCATGAAAATGATAATGATTTCCAAAGAGAAAGCAGAATATCATTATATGGAACATAAAAACAAACCTTTTTTTAATGACTTGGTAGAATTTATAATTTCTTCTCCATGTGTTGTTCTTGTTCTGGAAGCTGAAAATGCAATTCGTATTGCTCGAAAACTTGCCGGTGCAACAAAAGTTGAAGATGCCGCACCCGGAACAATTCGTGGAGACTACGTAATTCATATTGCCAGCAATGTTGTACACACTTCCGATTCTCCGGAAAGTGCTGAACGTGAAATAAACAATTTCTTTTCTCCAGATGAATTAATTGTTTATAAACGTGACTTGTACAGTTGGATTGGTTAATTCACATTATCTTTAATACCTTATTCTAAATCAAAAGATTGACATTCACTGAATAAAACCGTATAAATCGAACGATTTTTTACTACGATTTTATCCTCAATAATTTTCTTTTTAAATTACTCGGAACATAAAAAAATCAATTCGTACAAAATATAAACTTTTAGGCTTAAAAATAAGCTCAAGGGATAGGAATAATTAATCATGGAAAAACTAGAAAAATTTGCAGCAATGGGATTATCTGAAAATATATTAAAGGCTTTAGAAGCTAAAGGCTTCGAAGAACCTTCTCAAATTCAAGAACAAACAATTCCTCTTTTATTAAATGGAGATACTGATTTAGTCGGTCAAGCACAGACCGGTACCGGAAAAACCGCTGCATTTGGGATTCCTATTATCGAGCGTTTGGATGAAAAATCAAATCAAATCGGAGCTTTGGTTTTAACTCCGACACGAGAATTAGCGTTACAAGTTGCCGATGAAATAAACTCTCTCAAAGGAAATAAAAAACTCAAAGTTTTACCGGTTTACGGCGGACAAGGTATTGAACTGCAAATTAAACATTTAAAAAAAGGCGGAATTCACATAATTGTAGGAACTCCGGGGCGAATTATCGACCACTTGGAACGTGGAACATTAAAACTTGATAACTTGCAATTTATGATTTTAGATGAAGCCGATGAAATGTTGAATATGGGATTCATCGAAGATGTCGAAAAAATATTAGCTCAGACACCGGAACAACGTCGTGTACTACTTTTTAGTGCAACAATGCCGCAAGAAATTATGCGAATTGCAAAAAAATACATGAAAGACCATAAGGTTATTAAAATTCAGAAAAAAGCCGTAACTACGGATTTAACAGAACAAATTTATTTTGAAGTTTCTGAGCGTGATAAATTTGAAGCACTTTGCAGAATTCTTGATATGGAAATTGACTTCTACGGAATTATTTTCTGTAGAACAAAACACGATGTCGACACTACTACTACCCGTTTAATTGACAGAGGTTATGATGCCGAAGCTATTCACGGAGACATAACTCAAATTCAACGAGAAAAAGTTCTAACCAGATTTAAAAACAAAAAACTGACTATTCTTGTCGCTACAGATGTTGCAGCTCGCGGAATCGATGTAAACAACTTAACTCATGTTATTAATTATTCATTGCCTCAAGACCCGGAAGCTTACGTTCACAGAATCGGTCGAACCGGACGTGCAGGAAAAGAAGGTACTGCTATAACATTTGTGACTCCTGATGAATACAGAAAATTGATGTTTATTAAACGTGTTGCAAAAACAGATATAAAAAAACAACAAGTTCCTGAAATTAACGAAGTTATCGAAGCCAAAAAAGAACGTATTCGTAACCAAATTATAGAAATTATGGAAAAAGGTATTTCTAAAGGTTGTCAGGATTTTGCTCGTGACCTACTTTTAACTTGCGAAGATGAAGGCAGAAATCTTGAAGATTTAATTGCCGCTGTTATGCAATTTACGTTAGATGACGAATTGGAAGAAAAAAGCTACGCTCAAATTCGACAAGTAAAAAGCAAGAAAAGTGAAAAAGCACGTCTATTTATTGCTTTAGGAAAAAAAGACAAAATTAATCCTAAAAAATTAGTGGAACTTATTTGTTCTGAAACGAGAATTCCGGCAAAAGCAATTAATGATGTTGCGGTTTTCGATAAATTTTCTTTTATGACAGTTTCTGCTGACGATGCAAATACTATTATAGATACATTCCGTCACAAAAAAGGCAAAAATCACATTCATATTGAGAAAGCAAAAGAACTTGGAAAGTAATTTAAATCCTTTTGACAATGCTAAAAGAGAATAAATGGTAAAAAATCTCCATATCGTGCAATAAAAAAAAACTTTTTTTAATTAAAACAGGTATGGAGAAACAAAATGTCAAATGAAAAAATTATTCCGTCTATTAAACTACGAGAAAAATTAAAACTGCTGGGAGTTCAATCACTCACCATAACCGAGCTTCTCGTTTTAATACTTCAATCCGGAACACCGCAAAAAGATGTGGTACAAATATCTAATAAACTGGCAAAAATGCTGAAATATGAAACCGAAAAGATTTCATTAAAAAAATTATTATCAATTAAAGGAATCGGAGGCATAAAAGCCACGAAAATTCTGGCAATTTTGGAATTAATGAAACGGCTAAAATCCGATTCCGAAAAATCGATACTGCGAGCTGCCGACATCTACAAATTATCCTTTAATATTGCAAAGAAAAAGCAAGAACACTTTATGTTAATAACTTTAAACGGTGCTTCTTGCGTAATAAGAAAAAGAATTCTTTTTGTCGGGACTATAAACCAAAGTATTATTCACCCACGAGAGATTTTTCATCATGCAATAAAGGACAGAGCTTCTTCTATAATTTTAGTTCACAATCACCCCTCCGGCGACACTACGCCAAGCAAAGAAGATATTAACACAACGTCTAAAATAAAAAAAATTGGAGATATAATCGGAATTAATGTACTGGAACATTTAATTGTAAGTTCTAACGGCTATTTCAGCTTTTATAAAAGCGGTTTAATTTAAAAAAGTGACTGTCTTTCTAAGATTATTTCAGTATCTATACCTTATTAATATAGATACTGAAATAAATTCTGTCGGACAATTTTTTGAGACAGCTTCTTTATGATTTATTAATAATTTCTGTCGCAAGTTTTTTTATTCGCTTATCTTGGACATTATCAAAATTTTTTAAACTCTTTCTGCAAATAAGCGAAATTATGGAAATAATGACACGTTCTGAAAAGCTTAAAGTATTCCAATCAATCTTTCCGCCAAAAAACGCGACCTTTATATCTCCCAATTTCTTTTGAAAATATTTAGGAGTTTTTGCTGTTACACTTACTTGAAAAAAATAAGTTTTCTGCGATGTAAAATCTTTTCCTTTTATATCTACAAGCTTTTCAACATCCGGATGTACTTTAAAACCTTGTAATGCACTTCCGATAACAATCTTATCATACTGTGAAAAATCCGTATCTAATGCAGTTTTTGCATCTATAATTGAAAAACCTGTTAACTCCGCCAACTGTTCTGCACATTTTTTAGTACTTCCGTGAAAAGTTCCGTAAACTACAATTCCATTCATATTCATTCCTATACACATAAAAAAATTAACGCCACATAATTAATATGTGACGCTAAACTATAATAATCTAAACCTTAAAACTACGCATTAATATTTTTTCTATTGATACAATTCAATATTGCCGTAAAATTAACAAGTGAACTGTCACTTCCGTAACCACCAGCCCAACAAGCTTCTTCATCATCTATTTTCAATGCTAAAAACGTTACTGCAACAGCATTTGTTCCGGAATTAAGAGCCTGTTCGTGATACTCTACGACTTCCAAGTTTGAAGTTATTACATTAGCTAAAGAATTTATAAACGCATCCATTGCTCCGATTCCGCTTCCGGAAATAGAAATCGAAGTCTGACTTATTTGCAATTCACCGACAAATACAACTTCGCCCGTAACAGAATCTGTCTGTAATTTATAATTCAACAACTTGTACGGCTGTTCTAAATCGATAAACTCTTTACGCAAGATATCATATATTTCCTTAGGTGACAGTTCATGAACAACTGAATCAGAATAAGCCTGTACAACTTCACGTAATTGAGGTTGCATATTTTTAGGAATAATCAATGAATATTCTTTTTCCATTACATATGCGATTCCTCCCTTTCCGCTCTGGCTGTTAATTCTGATAATTGCCTCATAAGAACGGCCGATATCTTTTGGATTAATAGGTAAATAAGGAACATCCCATACGCAATCTTCTTCTTTTTCCGCAAGTAAATCCATACCTTTTTTAATAGCATCCTGATGAGAACCGGAAAAAGCTGTAAATACTAAATCTCCGGCATACGGTTGACGCGGCGGAATCTCCATTTTAGTAAACTTCTGATAATTTTCTGATAAAACCGGAACATTAAATAAATCAAGTTCCGGATTTACACCCTGCGTATACATATTAAGCCCTGTAGTTATAATATCGAGATTTCCGGTTCTTTCTCCGTTACCAAATAAAGTTCCTTCAATTCTGTCCGCCCCTGCAAGTAATGCCAATTCTGCTGTAGCTACAGCACATCCTCGGTCATTATGCGGATGTACACTTAAAATAATGTTATCACGATTACTGAAATTTTCTAAAAACCATTCTACTCTGTCGGCAAAAACATTCGGTGTAGACATTTCAACCGTAGACGGCAAATTAATTATCACACGACTTGATTGTTTTGTTCTCCAACGTTCTACAACAGCTTCACAAACTTCTAATGCATAATCAAGTTCTGTTCCCGTAAAACTTTCCGGAGAATATTCTAAAAGAAGCTCTGTTTCCGGCAATCTGTCAAGACGTTCCAGAATCAAATCAACACCATGCAATGCAATTGCTTTTATTTCCTCTTTTGATTTCTTAAAAGTTATTCTACGTTGCTGTTCGGATGTCGAATTGTACAAATGTATAATTGCTTTCTTCGCTCCCGCAAGACTTTCAAAAGATTTATCTATCAATTCCTCACGTGCTTGTGTCAAAATCTGTAAATAAACATCATCCGGAACAAGATTATTATCAATTAAATGACGTAAAAAATCATATTCAATCTGACTGGCAGACGGAAAACCAACCTCAATTTCTTTAAAACCTATACCAACAAGTAACTTGAAAAAATCTAATTTTTCTTCCAGACACATCGGTGTTGCTAATGCTTGATTTCCGTCACGCAAATCAACACTACACCATGTCGGAGCTTTTTCTATAGAAGCATTTGGCCATTTTCTATTAGGAAGATCGACTGTAGGATACTTTAAATATTTAGACATAGAATAACCTCTCTTTCTCAATAAAAACTAAGGTGGTTATATTGAAAAATTATTCGATTTGCAACATAAAAGGGGAATAAAATGCGAAAAGTATATATATTTATTATACATAGTAAAATAAGTATTGTTATTTTAATTCAACTTTTACTCATTGTTGCAATTTTGAGATTTTGACTTTCTCTACTTTATTTTTTCCGGCAGATTCCACAACAAACTCAATTATATCATTATAAATAAGAGTGTCGCCTTTAAGAGGGAACTTACCTAATTCTCCGGTTACAAAACCGCCTATAGTATTGAAGCGTTCATTACTTAAATTTACATCCAGCTTATCATTAATATCATTGATTTCTGCTAAACCATCCGCCAATATTACATTTTCACTGATTATACTAATTTTCTTATTATCATATTCATCATATTCATCATTAATATCGCCGACTATTTCTTCTACAAAATCTTCAATTGTAACAATTCCGGCTGTTCCGCCATATTCATCCAATACAATCCCCATTGTACATTTTGAACTTTTCATCTTTTTAAACACATCTGATACTTTAAAATTTTCCCATGTTATATAAGGTTCTTTCATATAATTTTTATTGTGATAAACATTTTTGTCTTTATCAAATAAAACCAAATCTTTTAAATGCAGAACCCCGACAATTTCATCAAGAGAATTCTGGTATACCGGGATTCTGGAATATTGATTTTCTTTAAATACACGAAAAACTTCGTCATATCCTGCATTTATATCTACACCAACAATTTCAGTACGAGGCGTCATTATCTTACCGACTTCTGTATCATTAAATTCTATAATATTAAAAATCATTTCTTGTTCATCTGTTTCAAGAACCCCTTCTTCTTGTGAAACATTTACCATGGTTTTCAATTCTTCTTCAGTTATCGAAACTTTCTTTTTTCCGTTTTTACGTCCTAACAGAATCAAAAGTAAGTCCGAAATCCTAGAAAAAACAAAAGCAAACGGAGTAAGAATCAATATAATTAATCTTAATATTACAGCTATTCCCAAACAAATCTTTTCCGGAAAAGCATTTGCAATAGTTTTGGGAGTAATCTCTCCAAATAAAAGAATAAAAATCGTAGTAACAACAGCTGCTATCCCGGTTCCGGACTCTCCGAAATAATGAATAGTAAGTGCAGTTGCAATAGAAGTCATTGTTATATTTACGATATTATTCCCAACCAAAATAGAAGTCAGCATTTTATTAGGATTATCTAAGATTTTTGCAATATATTTTGCACCTTTTACATTAGCGTCCAGCATATGTCTGACTTTTAGTTTACTAATCGATGTAAAAGCCGTCTCACTTGCCGAAAAAAACGCAGACAGTACCAATAACACTCCCAACAAAATAAGATTCCATATACCTATTTCACTTTCCAAAAAAAATCCTCCTCAGAAAATTAAACATCCAACCTTACTGAAATTCCGTTATCTGCCATATAACGTTTTAAATCCATAATATCAATTTCGCCGAAATGAAAAACACTCGCCGCTAAAAGTGCACTCGCATTACCTTCTTTTACCGCAGAAACAAAATGTTCCTTTTTCCCGCCACCGCCGGATGCTATCACCGGGATTTTGATTTGGTCTGTAACACGTTTAAGAGCCGCATTGTCAAATCCACTTTTTGTTCCGTCTTTATCCCAGCTTGTAAGCAAAATTTCGCCGGCCCCCAATTGTTCGCACTCTCGACACCAATCCACAACTCGTTTGCCAGTATTTGTTCGTCCGCCGTAAATAAAAACCATATCCTCGCCGTCAACATTTTTTGAATCTACAGCAACAACAATACATTGTGAACCAAAATTTTTAGCACCTTCGGTAATTAATTCCGGATGTAAAACAGCCTGTGTATTAATAGACACTTTATCAGAACCGGCTTGCAAAATTCTTTCTATATCCGAAACACTTTTTATTCCGCCGCCGACAGTAAACGGAATAAATGTAACTTCACTGACTTTCTTTATTGTCTCTACCATTGTTTCTCTACGGTCGGAACTTGCCGTAATATCAAGAAATACCAATTCATCCGCACCGGATTCAGAATATCTCTTTGCACATTCAACCGGGTCTCCGGCATCTCTTAAGTTTAAAAAATTTATTCCTTTTACTACTCGTCCGTCGTTTACATCAAGACAAGGAATAATTCGAGTTTTTAACATATTTCTTCCTTTATAAAATCACCTTATTATTTACTCAATTCTGCAACAGCTTTTTTCAAGTCTATTCTACCTTCATAATAGGCTTTTCCGACGATTACACCTTCAAATTCTTCCGCAGCTGCAGCTTTTGCATTTATAATATCTTCAAGGCAACTTACACCACCGGAAAGAATTGCACGTAATTTCGTACTGTTACTAAATTTTTTAGTCGCTTCTATATTCGGGCCGGTTAACTTGCCGTCTACAGAAATATCCGTATAAACTGCTGTTTTAAATCCAAGTTGATAAAGCCGACTTCCCAATTCTATAGGATTGACACCCTCGCCCTCTTTCCAACCTCTTGTTTTTACCACATTATTTCGCACATCTATTCCTGCAATAAAATGCTTTCCGTAAGTCGAAAAAAGTTTTTCTATCATCGGATATTCTTCGATAAGAATTGTCCCCAAAATCAAATAATCAATTCCGTTGGAAATCAATTCCTTCATATCATCTTCACTGCGAATTCCGCCGCCGGTTTCTATTTCCAAACCGATTTCTTTTTTTATTTTACAAATCATTTCTCTGTTTTTTCGACTTCCTTCAGCATTTCCGCGTGCTCCGTCAAGGTCTACAAGATGGATTCTTGACACTCCCGCATCTTTAAAAATTTGAGCTTGCTTCAACGGGTCTTCATTATAAACCGTCATCTGAGCAAAATCTCCTTGAACCAAACGAACACATTTTCCATCAATAAAATCAATTGCAGGGATAATTTGCATATTACTTTCCTTTTTTATTATTTAGATTTTCCAAGTTCTTCAGAACGAATACAAGCAGCTCGCACAGCTTTAATCACACTGTTACGAAAACCATTTTCCTCCAATGCTGCGACTCCGGCAATAGTTGTTCCGCCGGGAGATGTAACGGCATGTCGCAATTCTTCTACAGACAAACCGCTTTCCGAAGCCATTTTTGTACTTCCTAAAACAGTTTGAATTGCAAGTTTTTCGGCCGTTTTCTTTGTTAATCCGCAAAGGATTCCGCCTTGAGTCAATGCTTCAATAAACATCATCACAAACGCCGGACCGGAACCGCTGAGTCCCGTTACCGCATCAAGAGCATTTTCTGATAATACTTCAACCTGCCCTATACTTTCAAAAATTTCTTTTGCAAATTCTATATCTTCTGTCGCAACATCGTTACTAGGAGCCAAAACACTCATTGCCTCGCCTACAAGAGCCGGCGTATTCGGCATTATACGAATTATTTTTTTTGCATTTAATAAAAAATCTGTGATTGTGGCTATAGGAATTCCGGCCATTATAGAAAGTACAAGTTGTTTTTCCGTAACAAACTTTGATAAGTGTGCCATTTTTTCATCTTTGGGGAAATTACGAAAAACTTGCGGTTTTACCGCAAACACAATCGTATCAAAATCTGCAATCTTTTCATCTATTTGTGTCACAGCTACAGCATTAAGTTTTGCCGCAATTTCACAGCGAACACTTACTTCCGGCTCATAAAAAAATATTTCATAACCTGAATCTGCTTTTTTATTTAACCCTTTAATAATCGCACTGCCCATATTTCCGGCACCGATAAAAAGGATTTTATTTTTTCCCATAACATTCTCCTTATCTAACCACAAACACTTTTATCATTTTTAATAAAAAATTGTCGCATTATACCATAAGTATAAATTTATGTTAATTGCTGAGCGTTTATATCATAAGTTTTTTCATTAGCAACATTTTCAAAATAAACTTCAATTTAAAACTATTAACTTTTTTTATTATTTGTCGAAAATTGGTTCCATTTTTCTGTCATCAAATAAAGTTTATTATACTGAAAGTCGAATTGAATAACTAATGAGGGGATTTTCGAAAAAATTATAAGATTTTTCGATTTAGGCGGAGCATTGAATTCTGGTCGAGACGGTGTTACAATGATGATTAGAACTAAATATCTTTTTTTAATATCAACAATTTTATTACTTACATTTCATTGTTATTCTAAGACTTTTTTAAAACATCAAGTCAAAGACGGAGAATCTCTTTCTTTGATAGGTGCAAAGTACAACGTCTCTGTAGAAGCTATTCGTATTTCAAACAATTTAAAAAAGAATGCACCTCTTATAAAAGGTAAAATCTTAAATATTCCGATGGAAGGCGATTTTAAAGAACACATTGTTGCAGAAGGAGAAAATCTTTTTCGCATAGGTTTAAAGCACAACATTACCGTTGACCGTCTTTGTAAAATAAACGGCTTTTCCGAAAATGTAAAACTTTTTACCGGCATGAAAATATTTGTTCCGGACAATGATGCAGATAAAAAAACGATAACAACGTCTACCGTTGACAAACAGCCGGCAACCACATCGACCATTTCTGCTAAACAAAAAATAAACGGAGAACGCGATTTTATTTTTCATACAATGCAAAAAGGAGAAACTCTTTATCGTATCGGAAAAACTTTTCATGTTCCTGTTGCGGTTTTAATGGAAGTAAACGGGATTTCTGATTCCACAATTTTAAAACCGGGAGTACAAATAAAAATACCTAAAGCCAAATATGAAACACAAACAGCTTCTATTGAACAAATTCTTCAACGTCATAAAAACGGAAAAAAATATTTAAACTATTCACTTCCTTTAAAAGGAGACATTGTTCCTTATGTAAAATCACACTACAGAGGGATTCTAATTTTTAATAAAAACGACAGAGAAGTTCGTTCCATCGATCGCGGAATTGTCAGTCATATCGAAAATACGGCTTCTTTCGGATTAATAGTATTTATTCGTCACGCAAACGGTTTAGTTTCTACATATTCAGGTTTCAGTGTTATTTATGTTCGCAAAGACCAAGAGGTTTATCCGGGAGATATTATCGGAAAAAGCGGAGAAATTGCACTGGGACAATCGCCCGGCATTCTTTACTCTTTGCAAGAGGGCGACAAAGCATTGGCATTCGATATGAAAATGCACAAATTTTATAAGTAAATTTTTAGTTTTTTGGCATAACTTATAGTAGAAATAACCATATAAAAAGTACCCGGAGGATTTTCCTATGCTCAAAAAAAACTATGTTCTTTTGTTATTTTGTTTATTATTACCATTTTCAATTTTCTCACAAGAAAACACTTCTTTCTCTGATACAACAACTGATTCTGAAATTATAAATAATACCGTTGTCGAAAATACAAACAACGCAATTAACACTAAAGTTCCGTTTCCTATACGATTTCGCGGTTCCGTTTCTGCAGTTTTTACTTACTTATTCGGTTGCCAAGACGGTATCAGTCATCCCGGACATTTTGCTCCGATTTCTTACGAAGAAAAAGATTATCGTGCCGCCGGAAAGCACCACGGAGACGACGGTGCCGGACGACTTGTAGGAAGAAATTATGACGGTGTTCAAATGGAACTTTATAATGAATACGGCTTTTCCGTTCCCGTATTAAATTTCGATACTCCGCTGACAAAAGATAATTTCTTACAATTTAAAATAATTTCACAACTTTCTCCGGTAACTCTAAATGCCGGTGCTACCATGACATTAGCAGCTGCGGCATTTCTTCAATTCCAATTCGGTTTCCTTATCGGCGGCGGGTGGGACGTTCCGCTTTTTGACGTTACCGGAACCGGTATTAATGCCAACAATGACGGAAGCTACGTTACAATGTCATTTGACGCACCTATTTTTCAATTTTGGTTTAAACCTACTTTCCAATTTGATTTAGCGTATGTTTTACCGCCGGCTTATCAAAAGTGGACTCATTTTTTCCTTTTAGCAAATCCGCAATTTCATTATCAACATTATTTCGGAGTTGATTATGACCAACCGTATATTTACAAAGCAGATTACGGAATGCAATTTAACGGCTGGAAACTTACCGGAGATTTTACAACCGGATATAGAATTTTTATCCGAGAAGACAATTCCGGCACTCAAGACAAGTTCTTGAAAGTAACAAATTTTACCACAATCTTAACATTTGCTTTCTACTTACAGATAGATCATTTAAATTTATCACATTACAATGACTCAAAAATAGAAAATAAAGGATGGGGGTCAGATTTTGCTTCTATCAATTTCGGTCCCGCAATACGACTGGATTTGCCATATCACATATGGACACAATTTTTCTTTTTGTTCAGAAATGATAGGGCTTATACAAATGATACCTTTGCGTATGCTGATTTTAGAAAACGTATTTACGAAGATTATTATGTTTTTTCTAAATGTATCGGATTTTTTATCGGTTGGGATTTTTAATTTAGAAGTGGAGTAGTATGAAAAAGAAACAATTATTTTCTCCTATTTTTTTAAAACTTACGGCTTTTATTCTGGTTTGTGTATTTTCTCTCCTTTTTGCAGAAATCATAATTTCGTATTCTATGAATAAAAATACGTGCTTAAAAAATCTAAAAGAAAAGCACGATTTGAACATTTCAAAAATTTCGTTCATGCTATCAAAAACACTTTGGGATTATGATGCTCAAAGAATACAAAATATTTTAGACAATGAACTTTTAATTGAAGATGTTATTTATTTACGATTAACCGATTATATCAACGAACAAAATCAGATAATTTTATATGAACATATAAAAGATAAAAAAGGTAATATAAAAGCTTTCAACGAAGAGTCTGACAGTAAATATTTAAATTCAAATTCCATGTTTTCACTAAATGCCGACGTTATATACAATAACGGAAAAATCGGAGAATTAACAATGGCGATTTCTCCGGCAGTATTCAAAAAACAATTTCACAATTTATTTTTTACACAGTGCCTGCATTCATTAATAGTATTCATATTAATACCGGTATTGTTATTCCTCGGTTGTAACCTTATTGTTTTAAGACCTTTGGCAAAACTTACAAAAGTTGTTAAGAAGTTTTCTAAAAATATGCCGAATGTTCGCTGCAACAACCTTCCAGATGATGAAATTGGGGAATTGGGACAAACTTTTAATAATATGATTGACTCTATCGAATTAAAAAACTCGCAACTTTTACATCAATTATATTATGACAATCTTACCGGATTACCTAACAGAACAAAACTTATTGAAGATTTGAAAGATATAAACAACGGTATTGTTTTCATTATTAACGTAGATAGTTTCCGTGAAATAAATGATTTTTACGGCCATGAAGTCGGTGACGAAATCTTAAAAGGGATTGCATCTCGTTTACAACGAGTAAAAGTCAATTTTAACATTACAATCTATCGCTTACAAACAGATGAATTTGTTTTGTTACTGAAGCATGACGATTCTGAATACAAAAAGACCAAGCGTTCTTCTTTCCACGACCAAAACAACAGCTTATATGATGAAGTTCGTAATATTATCGGTGCATTTGTATTTTTTGTCATCAATGATAAGGTTTTTATCTGTAATGAAAGTGAAATTAACATTAATGCAACTGTCGGAGCTGCAAAAATAACAGAAACTTTAGGGATTTCAGCTCTTTATAATGCAGATATGGCATTAAAAAAAGCTAAACAAATGCGAAAACATTATTTGCTTTACGATGAAACAATGGAAATCGCCAAAGAATATGAAAATAATATAAAATGGACTTACATCTTAAAAGATGCAATCGCCAGAGATTCTATAATTCCGTTCTTTCAACCTATTGTTAATAACAAAACCGGTGATATTGAAAAATACGAATGTCTGTGTCGTTTGGTAAACAATAACAATGACATTATCAGTCCATATTATTTTCTGGATATTGCCAAAAAGATTCGTCTTTATCCAAATATCACTCGCAGAATTCTTATTAAATCATTTGAGAAATTTGCTGATTTGCCATATGACTTCTCAATTAATGTTTCTGTTTTTGATATTCAAAATGAAGAAACCCGAAATTGTATAAAATCAATTTTATTGAGTAATCAAGATACAGCAAAAAGAGCTGTTTTCGAATTACTAGAATCTGACGGAATAGAAAATTACGATATAATCAAAGGATTTATCGAAGATGTTAAATCTTTCGGTTGTAAAGTTGCCATTGACGATTTTGGTTCGGGATATTCAAATTTTGACCATGTGATGTCATTAGATATCGATGTTTTAAAAATAGATGCTTCTATGATAAAAAACCTTGATACTGAAAGGTCTTCACAAATAATAACGCGAACCATTGTAAACTTCACCAAAGAACTAAATATCAAAACCGTTTCGGAATTTGTTCATACTCCGGAAGTTTTCAAAAAAGTTCAAGAATACGGAATCGATTATTCGCAAGGTTATTTATTCGGCGAACCGGCTCCGGAAGTTTGCAAAAATAAGAAATTTTCTCTTATTTTTTAAGAGTTTACTTAAAACTAAATTGCCATTATTATTGATTTCTGGTATATCGTAGACATTATTTTTTTACAAAAGAGGAGATTTCCTATGAAATATTTCAGTACAGGTAAAAATTCTGAGCCGGTTTCTTTTAAAGAGGCTTTATTACAAGGTTTAGCTCCGGACAGAGGATTATATTTGCCGGAAAGTTTTCCTAAAGCCGACAGTGCAATATTTGAAAAAGATTCTTTCCAAGATATGGCATTTGAAATGGCTAAATTATTAGTTGACGGAGAAATTCCGGATGCAGACTTACGCAAACTTACAGACGATGCATTTAATTTTGATGTACCGGTAAAAAAGGTTCACGATAACATTTATGCATTAGAATTATATCACGGTCCTACAGCTGCATTTAAAGATTTCGGTGCTCGTTTTATGGCTCGTGCAATGAGCTATTTTCTCGGTGACAAAAAATTAACTATTCTTGTTGCTACTTCCGGAGATACAGGAAGTGCCGTTGCAAAAGGTTTTTACGGCTTACCAAACATTGACGTAATTATTCTTTATCCGTCAGGAAAAGTTTCTCCATTACAGGAAAAACAACTTACTACTTTGGGAAAAAATATTACAGCTTTGGAAATTGACGGAACATTTGACGAATGTCAGGCTTTGGTAAAAGAAGCATTTATGGATGATGAAGTAAAAGGTTGGTTAGACTTATCTTCTGCTAATTCTATCAATATCGGTCGTTTGTATCCGCAATCATTCTATTACTGCTGGGCTTATCACCAATTAAAATCTATCGGAACACCTGTTTTCTGTACTCCTTCAGGAAACTTCGGAAATATTACCGGTGGATTGATTGCTAATAAAATGGGCTTGCCGGTAAAACATTTTATCGCAGCTACAAATATTAATGATACTGTTCCTGAATATCTTGAAACAGGTATATACAGAGCTCGTCCGTCTGTAACTACTTATTCTAATGCAATGGATGTCGGTAATCCGTCTAACTTTGCCAGAATGCTTGCTATTTACGGTAATCGTGATGAAATGGCAAAAGATATTACCGGTTACAGTGTAACTGATGCAGATACTGCAGCTTCAATTAAAGAAGTTAAAGAAAAATATGATTACTTATTAGATCCACACGGAGCTGTAGGATATACAGCAGTTAAACGTCATATTGAAAAAACTGGCGATACAAATACGCCTTATGTTTTCTTGGAAACTGCTCATCCTGCAAAATTCAGCGAAGTAATACATGAAATTTTAGGGGTTAATCCTGAAATCCCAGCAACACTTCAAGAATATCTGGACAAAGAAAAAGTTTCTATTCCGATGAAACCGGTTTATGAAGAATTGAAAGCTTATTTAAAAACAAGAAAAAATAAATAATTTATTAAACACCACAATTTTTTGTGGTGTTTTTTCTTGGAGAAGATATGAAATATTTGACAATTTTTGCTGTCTGTACATTTTTTATGATTAGTTGCTGTGAAAGTGAATTGCGTACTCGTACTGATACTGATTATATTTTCTTTGGACAATGGCCGCAATCGCTGAAATCTGAAAATGTCAGCATAACAACAAAGTCTGATATTATAAACGGAAAAACCTATTATCTAGGAAGTGACGGAGAATATTATGCTAAGGTTGAAAATGCTCAACCTTATTATGATAAAGTCATATTTTCTAACAGTGAAAATGTTGTTGCTGGAAATACATATTATTTTAAACTTGAACCGATAAAATGGAGAATTCTAACCGGAAAAAATACAAGTAATGCTCTTATTTTTGCAGAACAAATAATTACCCAAGGATATAGGTTTTATCCGCTGAAAGATTCCGAACGCTACTTCGAAGAAGGAGTCGGCTATTTGTTTCATCCCAGAAAAATAGACGGCAAAGATATTTCTCCTAACAATTACGAATACAGTACGGTAAGAGCTTTTCTTAATGGGCTTGACGGAACATCTTACGGGGTTGAAAATTTCACAGATATAGGTTTTTATGATTTAGCTTTCTCTGATTCCGAAAAAGCCAGAATTAACAAAACAATTATAGATAACAGTTCAATTTCAACAACAGATTATGATAAAAATGGACCACAAGCGTATGGTTTTATTTGTAATGATACAAATGACTATCTTTTTTTATTGAGTGAATATGAAATCACTAACCCCAAATATGGTTTAAAAAAATATGATGAAGAAGATGAAAACAGAAGAAAGAAAGTTTGTGATTATTCTCGAGCTATAGGCGGTTATGTATTAATGACAGATGATAATAAATATAACGGCTTTGGTATGTACCACCTTCGTTCACCAGTTCAAGCAAAAGCAAATTATTGTGTACGAATGATTAATCAATACGGAGATGCAAACAGAATTTCAGAAATAATGTATCAGCCGATTAGACCAAGTGTTGTTCCTGCAATGTACATCAAAATGAAGTAACTTTCCCGAACAAATTATATACAGAAAAAAAAATTAAAAAAAAAAGTGAGAAAAAAACTTGACGTAAAAAGTAATATATAGTATATATGCACTATCAAACATTCCTTTGTAGCTCAGTCGGTAGAGCGGGTGGCTGTTAACCACTAGGTCGGGGGTTCGAGTCCCTCCGGAGGAGCAACGGAAGCCGTCTTAATGACGGCTTTTTTTATTTCTTATTATTATCATTAAATAATACTTTTCCGATATTTCAACAAAACACCTTTGAAGGATTACTAAATGAAAAATCTTTCTCAATCCGAAATCAACATGGTTTTAGAAAAGATAAGAGCTAAATATCAAAAACTTATAGATTTATATAAAAAAAGTCCTGCTATGTTGGAAAACTTCCAGCAACGATATATCACCACTTTAAAAATGCGTAAAAACTTGTCGGTATTTTTATTTGCCGAAATACAAGCTGTTGAAGAATTGATAAAAGCTGAAGAAGAAAAACGAAATGAAGCTATAAAAAAAAGAAATCAAAAAAAGCAAGTCTCTTTTGTTGACAGAGTTATGCAAGAGAATCAACGTCGTTATCAACTTTATCCAAAAATTGTCCTTTCACAAGACTCTGATGATGAAATCAATTATCTTTGCGGTGCAGCAAGATATTATTTGAATGTTTACTTCCCTATTGCCGTATTGATAGAAAAAAGAACTGTCGGGACTGCACTTCAACGTAAATTTACACAGCATTATGATGATTTAACAATGCACGTAGGTTACAATGCCGATATTCCCGTAGCACGTCATTATTTGGATACTTTAGCAACAAGTCGTGATGATTCACGTATTATGTTTGAATATCAACGATTAATTCAAAACTTCGGTTTTCTGCTTAATTCCTCATATGACTTACTTAAAAATCTTATAGCAGAACTTTCCGATTCTAAAGAAAGTAATAATAAATTAGACCCGATTTTCAAAGAAGCATCATTATCAGGCGATGTAGTAAAAATATTTAAAGGAAAAACTTTTATCGAAGCCACAAAAATAATTCTCGACTATTTAGAAAAGCTAATCGGAAACTTTCGTCTGCGTGACATCAGAAAAGTTTAAGTTATAAAAATGTGTTCGTAAAAAAAATTGACTTCCCTCTTTGATAATGATAATCATTCTCAATTATGAGAACTAACACTAAAGCACGTGAAGCAATTTTAAATCTTTTACAGACACATACAGACCGACAGTTTACAGTTGAAGACATCGCAAATGAAGTTACTCTCAACGGGACAAAGATTCCTATAGCTACGATTTACAGAACTCTCGTTTTCTTTGAAGAGCAGAAGCTGGTAAATAAATTCATTGCTCCGAATGCGAATCGAGCTTGTTATCAAGGTATTCCTCAAGGGCGAGATTGCAGCAAACATTATCATCTGAAATGTAATACTTGCGGAAAATTAATACACCTTGATTGCGACACCATGACTACTTTTACAAAACATGTTGCAGATAATCACGGCTTTGTAGTGGATTTGGGACATACCGTACTTTATGGGATTTGTGTTGATTGCAATAAATAAAGGAGAGAATAATGGTAAAACAGATTTTATCGGGAATTTTATGCTTAATATTGCTGACTGCTTGTAATAAAAAAGGAACGTCGACAGTAACAACAAGCTTTTCTGTGGTAACTACAAATTTTATGTGCTACGATTTAGCCCGTGCTGTTTGTGGAATCGGAACCGCAGAAAAAAACAAACTTTTCTCCGGAATGCAAAACACTACTGCCGATTTGCAAATGATTTTAAAACCGGGAACAGACCTTCATTCTTTTGAACCGTCTCCAAAAGATATCATCACAATAGAAAATGCCGATATTTTCATTTATACCGGCGGAGAAAGTGATGAATGGGTCAATAAATTATTATCAACTTTAAAAAATCCGCCGTCTCACATTTTTAAATTAATGGAAAATATAAATAACCATGACATTCACGAAAATTGTAACGCTGAAGACCACAATCACGACATACACCGTCATGAAGTTGATGAACACGTATGGACATCACCGACAAATGCTTTGGAATTGATAGATAAACTCGTTATTGCATTAAGCGATTGTAATCCTGCAAATGCAGTTTTCTATCAAGCAAATGCGACTATTTACAAAAACGAAATCGTAAAAGCAAAAGTTGCAATAGAAAATATTTTAAACACAAAGCAAACAAAACTCATTGTAATGGGGGACCGCTTCCCATTGAAATATTTTGCTCAAGAATTTAATTTAGAATATCAAGCTGCATTTGGCGGTTGCAGTTCTGCTGTAGAAGTCAGCCCTGCAACTATCGTACAACTTGTGAAAACGATAAAAGATAAAGAGCTTCCCGCTGTTTTTACAATAGAAATGAGTAATCGCCGAATAGCACAAACAATTGCCGACAGTGCCGGAGTTAAAATATTGGAACTGAATGCAGCTCACAATCTTACACAAACACAGTTTAATAATGAAATGACTTATATTGATACTCTTTACGCAAATGCAAAAGCATTAGATGAAGGCTTAAAATAAAAAAGGTTAGTTTTTATGGAAAAAAAAGAATTAATTTCATGTCAAAATGTATGCGTAAATTACGGTTCCCTTATCGCAGTAGATAACGTTTCTTTTTCATTACATGAGGGAGATTATTTATGCGTTGTCGGAGCAAACGGTTCCGGAAAATCAACTTTGATAAAATCAATACTCGGTATGTGCAAACCGCACGCCGGCAAGATTGAAAAAAATTGCAAGGGAATCGGATATCTCGGACAGCAAAATATGACACAACGAGATTTCCCTGCCACTGTCCGTGAAGTCGTAATGTCCGGCTGTTTATCACAAAGTTTTTTGCCTTTTTATTCCGCAAAAGAAAAAAAACGAGCTAAAGAACAAATTTATAAACTAGGATTAGAAAAACTGACAAAGAAGTCGTTTAAAGAGCTTTCAGGCGGACAAATGCAACGTGTTCTTTTAGCACGAGCTTTTTGTGCAGCCTCAGAACTTCTGATTTTAGATGAGCCGGTAAACGGACTTGACCCGATTGTCACAGATGAGCTTTATTCGATTGTACGAAACAGAAATCGTGAAGAAGGTCTTGCTGTCTTGATGATTTCTCATGACATTCATCGTGCCGTACAAAATGCCACTCACATTTTACACATGAACAACAACGCACTGTTTTTCGGTACTTCGGAAGATTATAAGAAAACGCATTTTTATAATGAAATGACGACTGTAGAAACATGTTCTACACATGCATGTACACATTGCGGCAGCGATTGTACAGCCAGCCATATAAAAGTAGGAGTATTTCCGTCATGATAAAGATTCTAGATTTATTTTCATACGATTTTATTTTACGAGCATTAGTTGCCGGCTCTTTAGTTGCATTGTGTTCTGCACTGCTGGGAATAATTTTAGTATTGAAACGTTATTCCATGATTGGCGATGGACTCAGCCATGTAGGTTTCGGAGCTATTGCAATAGCTATGGCATTAAACGTTACGCCGTTGATAGTTTCACTTCCGGTTTCGTTAATCGCTGCATTTTTTTTGTTACGTATCAGTTCTTCTGATTCCGGAATAAAAGGTGACGCCGCAATCGCATTAATTTCGACAAGTGCATTAGCAATCGGGATTTTAGTTACATCAGTAACTTGTGGTTTAAATACAGATGTTACGGCATATTTATTCGGCTCAATTTTAGCACTGAGCAAAATCGATGTCACTCTGTCGATAATACTGAGCATTATCGTACTGACACTATTTATCTTATGTTATCACCGCATATTTGCCGTGACATTCGACGAACCTTTTGCTACTGCCGGCGGAATATCCTCTTCAAAATACAACCGCATGATTGCATTGCTTACGGCTTTGACAATCGTCGTAGGAATGCGTTTAATGGGGGCAATGATGATTTCCAGCCTTATAATTTTCCCCGTATTGACATCTATGCGAGTGTTTAAAAGCTTTCGCAGTGTCACAATTTCATCAGCAATACTCTCGGTAATTTGTTTTTTTATCGGACTTGTAGCCTCTTTTATATGGTCGGCACCGACCGGAGCAAGTATTGTAGTCGCAAATCTAATCTTGTTTTTAATATTTGCGGTTGTCGGGAAGGTCATGAAGTAAGTTTTTATAACTGAAAGAAAAATGTACCTTAAAAGACTTCGATTTTTTCAGGTACATTTTTTCCTTATTATTCCTCTGTAAATTTTACAAAATGATTTTTTAGTTTGTCGTAAAACTCTTTTAATAAAAGATGTTCTTCCGATGTCTCCAGAGGTTTCAATAATAAATCATCTGTTGCAAAAAGATATGCCGGATGAATTTTCAATATTTCTGCCATAGTTAAAATCAAATCAAATGAAGGTTTAGCCAATCCGCATTCTATATTTCCGATTGTTCCCGTAGAAACTTCGCAAAGTTCTGCTAATTGTGCCTGAGACAAGTTTTTGAGCTTTCTGATTCTTTTTAGATTCTGAATAAAAACAACATGATTCCTTATCATATTATCAGTATATGATGATATTTTTCTAATTGAAATAAAATTACACTGAGTGTATAATGGCTTTTATCAGTCAAACTGGGTAAAATAAGAATTTTATTAGTCTGACTATATTATTATTTAGGGAGTAAAATATATGAGACTCAAAAATCTAACAAAAAGCCTAAGTATAATCTTTATGCTTTTGGCAATGATGTTTAGCTGTCAACCGGTTAATGATGACGGCGGAAGCAACAACAGTGGAAACAACACAACTCAAGAAGGAGGTAATAATAATCAAGACGGAGAAAACGGCGAAAATAACTCTGACAATGAAAACAACGGAAATAATCAAGGCGGAGAAAATAACGGAAATACTGAAAAACCTGCGGTAAAAGTTACAATTACTTTTAACACAAACGGAATCAATGAAACTGCTCCGGTAGCAATCGAAACCACAGTTAATAAAACAGTTGATTTACCGGCATTGACAAATGCTAAGTTTTCACATTGGAATACAAAAGCCGACGGTAGCGGTTTATCTTACAACGGAACTGCAACTTTTGCCGAAAGCGTGACATTGTACGCAATCCAACTTGCAGAAAATGAATTCAAAATCACTTACGTACTCGACGGCGGTATTAATAACTCGGCTAATCCGTTTTTATTTACGGAAGAGAATTTTATCGGATTGAAAAATCCATCAAAAGACGGTTATAATTTCCTCGGCTGGTATGAAAACAGAGATTTTTCCGGTAATGCGATAAAAGGCTGGGCTGCCGGAGATAAAACAGCGAATGTAACACTCTATGCAAAATGGGAAAAAGAATCAGAACCTGCGGTAAAAGTTACAATTACTTTTAACACAAACGGAATCAATGAAACTGCTCCGGCAGCAATCGAAACTACATCTGACAAAAGTGTAGATTTGCCAGCATTGACAAATGCTAAGTTTTCACATTGGAATACAAAAGCCGACGGTAGTGGTTTATCTTACAGCGGTTCTGTAATTTTTGCCGAAAGCGTGACATTGTACGCAATTCAACTTGCAGAAAACGAATTCAAAATCACTTATGTACTCGACGGCGGTGTTAACAACCCGAAAAATAAATACACTTTTACGGAAGATGAATATGTTGCCTTACGAGATCCTACAAAAGACGGTTATATATTCCTCGGATGGTACGAAACTGCAGACTTTTCCGGAGAGGCGATAAAAGTTTGGTATGAGGGTGAGAAAACATCAGACGTGATTCTCTATGCTAAATGGATAAAAGGTTACAAAATTACTTATGTACTAAACGGCGGTGTTAATAGTCCATACAATCCGACTTTCTATACAGAAGATGAATATTATGTAAATGTAGAAGCACCAACAAAAGATGGCTATATATTCGCCGGATGGTATGAAACTGAAGACTTTAGTTCTGAGAAAATAACCCAATTTTATAATTTTGCAGAAAGAAAGGCTGATGTGACACTCTACGTTAAATGGATAGAGTTAGAACCTGGTAGTATTTTCCTTTCCGGTTTGAATGGTGTTAATTGGGCGGTTTCTGAAAGTGTAGGCAGTGCAGATGCTATGACAAAAGGTGAAAATGACGTGTGGACATTTACTTTCACTGCAGAATCAACCATGCCTTTTCCATATGGTTTTAAATTTACAACAGAAAATGGTTGGATGGAACAATATCAGGCATATAATAAAGAAAATCCTACTACAGATTACACAATCTTAGAATCAGATAAAGAAGCTGGTGTTTATTTTGCAACAAATATAGAATTGGAAACTGAAGATGAAAACGGAAACAGGATTTCAGATAGTGCGACAAAATTTGATTCAGGATTAAATAGATTCATCGTAGGCAATGAATATACGATTACTTTTAATAAAGCTAATATGAAAGTAAAAATATCAGGTAAGTTTGTTGCTGTCTCAATTTCAAGTATAAGCATTATAAGTTACCCGGAGAAAACATCATACATTGTTGGTGAAGAATTAAATTTGAACTGGCTTAGAGTGGAAACAACTTATTCAGACGGTTCAACTTCTTATGTAAATGTAACTTCAAACATGGTAAGCGGTTTTGATTCGTCTGTAGTCGGTATTCAAACATTGACGATTACTTACGGCGGTTGTACAACAACTTTTGATGTAGAAGTAGTAGAACTAAAAAATACCTACATAATCACTTACGTACTCGACGGCGGTGTTAATAGTCCGAATAATCCATCTTTCTATACAGAGGATGAATCTTGGGTAACGGTAGAAGAAGCTACAAAAGATGGCTATATATTCGCCGGATGGTATGAGACTGAAGACTTTAGTTCTGAGAAAATAACCCAATTTTATAATTTTTCAGAAAGAAAGGCTGATGTGACACTCTACGCTAAATGGATAGAGTTAGAACCTGGTAGTATTTTCCTTTCCGGTCTAAACGGTGTTAATTGGGCAGGTTCTGAAAGTGTCGGCAGTGCAGATGCTCTGACAAAAGGTGAAAATGACGTGTGGACATTTACTTTCACTGCAGAATCAATCACGCCTTTTCCATATGGTTTTAAATTTACAACAGAAAATGGCTGGTTGGAACAATATCAGGCGTATAATAAAGAAAATCCTACTACAGATTTTACAATCTTAGAAGCTGATAAAGAAGCCGAAGTCTATTTTGCAACAAACGATGAAATAGAAGCTGAAGATGAAGACGGAAACAGTATTTCAGATAGTGCAACAAAATTTAGTTTAGGATTAAATGGCTTTATTGTTGGCAATGAATATACAATTACTTTTGATAAAGTTAATATGAAAGTAAAAATATCAGGCGAGTTTGTTTTAATTTCAGTTTCAAGTATAAGTATTACAAGTTACCCAAATAAAACTTCTTACGTTGTAGGAGAAGAGCTTGATTTGACAGGACTTGCAGTTGAAGCTTATTATTCTGACGATTCAACTTCTAGTGTAGAAGTAACTTCAAATATGGTAAGCGGTTTTGATTCGTCTGTAGTCGGTACTCAAACTTTGACGGTTACTTATGAAGGTTGTACAACTATTTTTAATGTGGAAATAACAAAACAATAGTTTTTAATCTTAAAAATGCGGAGGAAAAACCTCCGCATTTTTTATGGTTATCCCTCTTTACGCAACGGAAGCATCGTCCTGGACACTACGAGATTACGGTCTGCAACCGAAAAGTGAAAAAAGAGAGAATGAAGTACCATTAGGCTAATTTCTTAAGGTTTGCTTTAGTTTTATTGTTACAATGAATATTTATTACCAAAAACTTTAGCATGTTTTTTCTCTTTCGGGTTATAGGGTACTTTCTCTTTTTGATTGCAAAAAAAGAGAAAGTGCCCTAACAACTACCAACTTTGACCCAAAGTTATATTTCAGTGCCGGTTTACACGGCAAATGAAAACTTGAACTTAAGAGAGAGTTTCTTAAAAGCTCCGAAGAAAGTTTAGTTCCATCACCGGCTTGTCCGGCAGAACCGAGAAAAACCAGAATGGTTTATAAAGCTTTGCCCGCAAAACACCTTATATTTCCTCAATCCACGAAAAAAGTTTATCCAAGGCTTTATTATTTTCCCGTGTTTCCAAAAACATTCCGGCACTGTACGCCGAATGTGTATTCATTTTATCCGTTACTTCGTACAATTCGCATTTTTGCCCGACATTTTTCGCTGTTTGATAAAATTCTTGTGCCTGAGAATAATCTATCAAACCGTCATGCTTGCTGTGTATCAACAACATCGGAATATGATTCGCCGTGAATAAAGCACACGGCTCACCGTCAGCTCTGTCATAACCTTTTGCAAAAAGTTGCGACAGAAGCACACGAACTGTATTTATTATCTTTATGCGAAAAGAATATACACCGGCAACACCGATAAATCCCGCAATCGGCTCAATATCTACGCCGAATTTATCTTGATATTTTTTTCCATAACACAAAATCGCCGACAAATGAGCTCCTGCCGACGGTCCGGTAACGACTACTTTTGAACAATCTACACCTTGCTCTTTCAAATATTCAATTGCTTTATTATAAGCCACACATACATCTTCTATCTGTACCGGAAACTTATTTTTAGGAGACAATCGATAACCTAACGACACGCAATGATAACCAGCCTGAGCAAAATATTGTCCTACATATTCAAAATCATACGGAGTTCCCGCATTCCAACCGCCGCCGTGAATCCAAACAATTACCTTATCTTTTATTTCATGATTCGGTTTAAAATACAAAAAGAATTGATTCTTTGCCTTACCGAAATCAACACGCTGCCCTTTTATTATTTTCTTAACTTTCGCCAGTTTATAATACAAACCGGGATAACTACACATTTCTCGCAAATAATCTTTCATTACCACCTACTCTCTTTCTTGATTTAACGCATTATTTCAATTTTTTTGACATTTCCCGCTTCCGTATATTTAATTTTTTAACTGATTAATCTTCAAGATGAAACATTTGTAAGCAAAGAATTATTGTCCCGAATCCGTATCCAAACGGAGCGGTGTACAAAATATTTTCATTTATAAATATAGTCCCAAAGAATCCGACAAGGCACAAACTTCCGCAAATCAAAGACGTTGCCTTTATTCTTTGAAAT
>JBGUUT010000114.1:0-32340 GCA_045133795.1 Spirochaetota bacterium | reverse complement strand
CAAGCGGTTTTCCAATGCATTCTCTGATTCTCTTATGCGAGATAATACTTCTGGACCTACTTGGTTACCCAATTCTTCCAAGCTTCTGCTTACGCTATTCAATTCTTCACGGTAACAAGATAACGAAGCAATCACTCCGTCTTCCAACTCTCTGCATCGTTCACTGATATCTTTCCCCGCATTATCACGAACTTCATTAATATTTCTTTGTGCGATTTTTAATATTTTCACCAAAGAGGATTTTGACTTATCAGATAAAATAGCAATTCTATTTTCTAATTCTTCCATATAATTTGATTTTGCATTAATCAAATCCTCAAGGCTTTTCTTACCGCTTTCTTCTATTCCTTTATAAATTCGTTCAAAATCATTTTTACTACGCAATATTTTGTTATCAACAGTAAGACTTAAATCTTCATTGATAGAATCCGCTTTTTCCTTCAAAAGATGAATTGATTCATTAATTGTCTGAACACGTTTTTCACTAGATTTTATTAATTCATCGCCTTTTTCTTTATAAGAAGTTCGCAGTTCGTTTACTTCGTTCTCTAATTTTTCAAATGCACGCACCTTATCTTGTTCAAAATCATTTAACTTCGCATCATATTGAGAAATTAAAGTTTGAATAACTCCGATAACTTCATTTACATCTCGCATTTTCTGAATTAATTTTTCATCCATTTCAGCTGATTGCACAGACATTTTTTGTTTAATAAGAAATACTTCTGCATTAATTTCTTTCTGCATATTAAGAAGCTGTTCTTCTTTGAGATTAGAAATATGCTCAAAATTCAGGCGTACTTCTTCATTTAACAAAGGAAGCTTATCTTCAATTTGTTTAAATTGTTCACTTAATGATTGAATATATTGAGTATTTTCAGATAACATCTTTTCACGTAAATTTAAATTATCTGCTTCTAAGATTTTCATCTCTTCACGATATTTTTTAGCTACAATATCATTTTCACCTGCAAAAACATTTACCGTCTCTGCAAGCCAAGATGTCAAATCTTCACATTTTTTTCTGGCACCTTCTTTTAACATGAAAAGTTCGTTATTAAATATTTGCAAATTATCTTCAAACTCTTTTGATTTTTCATCTGCATTTCTAAAGTAGACGGACAATTTCTCTAAAATCAAAGAATTCGCTTTATCTTCTTTTTGTTTTATTTGCTCATCAATTAACTCTATTTTCTGATCTATCTTACGCTTTATTGTTTCAGTCTTTCTTACAATTTCATTTTCTGTATTATTCAACCGAGATTTTACGCCGGAATAAAGTTCTTGAAGCTGATTACGTATTTTATAAACTTTTTCTCGAGATTCTGAAGTTAAAGCATCTAAAGAATTTTCCATAGTTTTCATTATAGTCTTTCTATCATCTTCATAAGATGCATTCATATTTTTTATTCGAGCATCAACTTCGGAACTTACAGCATCAATTTTTTCATAAAGACTATTTTTCAAATCCAACGACATTTCATTCAACTTATTTGTTGTTTCATTAATGTCGTTTTCAATAAAGATAATTGCTTCTTTTAATTCAGAAACCTTATTTTCCATTCCGGAAAATTCACGCATCTTTTGCTCAACTTTTTCACCGATACGCAAACCTAATTTATTTAATTCTTCAACTACTCTGGAATCAAACTTTTCATATTTTTCTCTTAATGAAGAAAAAATAGAGGTCTCCATCATTTCCATATCTTTTTCTATTTCTTTTAATCCATTATGAAAAGTCTCGAGTTTATCTTTGGTTAACTTCTCTAGATATAAATCAAATCTGTCTGATTTTAATTGAACCTTCGAATCCAAGTCTGATAATTCCAACATTCTTTCACTGACACGAGTTTCGAGACCTCGCAACTCTTGAAGCATTTTCTGAACATCAACTCGTCCTGTTGCATAATGTTTATCAATAGATTCTATTACATTATCTTCATACTGTCGCAATCTTTCTTTAGTTGATTCCCATGATGAATTAAAACAAGTATTAAGATCTTGAAGTTTTTTGGCACCTTCACTTTGAATAATACTTACAATACGGTTTTCAATTTCTTCAAAGGATTTTTCAAAAGATGTCAATTTATCCTGGTGTTCTTCATATAAAAGATTCAAACTTTGCGAAAGTTTCGTAGAAAATTCATTTATTCTGGCTTCAAAAGAACTGTAAGTTTCATCGCTTTTTTCTATAATATGAACTAAATCTTCAGCTAATCGTTTTTTTTCCTCTTGTAATCTTGCTTCTATTTCAACATAAGATTCATTAAGAGAATTTTTATATTTATTCAAATTATCAAGAATATTCTGAGATTCTGATTCAAAATTTTGAGTAATTTCTTGTTTTATTTTATTCAAAGACGTTTCATTTTGCTTTTGGTAAGTACTTTCCAAATAGTCCAAGCGGTTATTTAAGCTTTCAAGCTGACATTTAGCACTGGCAACATTTTTTTGAAACTCTTCTAATTCCGATGAGGTTGTTTTTAAATATTCTTCGCTGGCGTAAACATCACTAAGAATACCTTCAAGATGAATAATTTGTTCACCCATCGCTTCTAATTTTCCGGAATATTCATTTATTTCATTTTTTGCTTTCTTAAGAGAGTCGAGTTCGTTTTCAAAACTATCAAGACTATTTGATAACTTTTCAATCAGCCCCTCACCTTTCACAAGACTAATATCTAATTCACCACATTGAAACGATATACTTTCAATGCGTTCATTACATATTTTATCTAACTCTTTACGAGTTTCTAAGGCATAATTCTTTATTTTTTTGCAGGCTTTACTAAAATCAGAACTTTTCTTATCATAATCCCTTATTTTCAACACAATTATAAGCGTTAGTATAACTGACAACAAGACTGGCAATAAAACACTAAGTCCCACTATCTCCCCCTCTAAGATTTGACAAGAAATTCAGAGGGATACATTAAATTATTTCTAACACAAAGTCAAATTGATTCTGATTTTTCAATCTGACAAATATAAAGAAAAAATAAAAAAATCCGATACTTACTCCGCTGTATTCGGGTCTATTTTAAAAGTTATTGAAATTGTAGAACTCTTCGATGATTCGGAAAATGATGTAAAACTCGTTTTTGTTGCACCATCAAAACCTTTAGCTATTGCATAAAAATAACATTTATATTGATCTGTCGTTCCGGAAATAGGATTGACCCCCATCTTTTTATAAAACCTGGCATCTCTGAAACCTTTAAATTCTTTTCCGTTCTTTTTGTACTCCTCGTAATCATAATCATCCGGATAATGATCTATATTAGGAAATAAATTAGTGAAACGAATATGTTCATTTTCTATATTTTTGGGATTGGAAAACTTTCCTTCAAAAAAAGTATCACCAAAATAAGCTCTGACATTAGATGAATTACCGTCATAAAGAACATCTTTTATCATTTCCAAAGTTACCGGCAAACTTACATATCTATACAATTGCTTCTTATAAGTTTCCGTTATATAACCATAAAAATTTTCTCTCCCATTATGAAACTCTGACCAAGGCAAAAGTTCTTCATTACGCCTATCCTTATTTACCACTGTTTCATCCGCTGTTTCGTCTTTAGTTAAATATAAATTCGGCAAAAAAATCTGTGCTCTTGCTTTTGTACTTTCTGACTCGAAATAATAATAAATATCATATCCTACAAAACAATATTTACCGGTATCCTCTTGTTCCTGATTAAATCCGGTAAATTCCACAAAAATACTTTCATCACTTTCTGAATCTGAACGAAAACCCGTAGGAGACTCAAAAAATAAAATATCCTCTAATCCACATGCCGTAAGCACAAAAAGAACAATACAACTTATTAAAATATTTTTTTTCATCTCGCTCTACTTCTCCTAAAAAAGACAGAATACAAAAACACCAAAACACTCTCTATAAAAAAATACTGCCCAAATAAAACAATAAAACAAAAAATCACAATTGATAATAATATAAAAAGCTTCCTTTCTAAAAAGGAAAACAAAAACAGAACAGTTAAAATAATGAAAATAAGCAAACAAGAACCTTTACTTTCTTTTAAAAAAAAGCCAGATTCATTTAAAAGCATTAATTTCCCCATGTTATCCAATATAAGAAAATGTTTTCCTACTTGTTTCATCTTTATTGTTTTTTTATCCATTTCATTCAAAAACTTTTTCTGTACATAAATCTTTCTTTTTGAAACCAATTGAAGACTATCTGAAATAAAGATATTTTTCATTTTAAAAAAGTCATAAACTGAAAAAGTCAATTCACCCACTTTATCTTTCATGTGTATTTTATATAATTCTGCATATTTTTTCCGTAAAAAACTAAGTTCTTCTCCGTACAATTCATTTTTAGAACCGTCTTCCATATTTTCTAAAACATTAATCAGTTCTTCTAAATAACTTTCCGAATCTAAAATAATTGAATCATTTCCAAACATTAAAATTACATCTTTTTTCAAAACTTCCGGCATGTTCGATTTTTTCACAAATTTAATTACATCCGAAATTACCATTTTATTCTTTTTTATAAAACGACCACGCCAACGTTCCAATTCCAATTGAAAATCATAATTTATTTTATCCATTTTCATTTTTATAGAATCAATTGAATTTTTATCAAAAGGATTATCTAAAAAACTATAAACACTCGAAAAATTATCTTTCAAATGAAGAGAATTATTCTTTTTATCAAAAAAAATCGTATACGATTTATAATACACATCCAAACATTCTTCTTGTTCCGTAAGCTCAGAAAAAGACATTTTTTTCACAAACTCTGTCGAAATAAATAAAGGGAGATTTTCGTCCTGAAAAAAAACATTATTAACATCTTCAAAATCTTCTACTTGGATTTTTTTCAATTTCTTCATTAAATATACAACATCCATTTCTTTACTATCCGGCATCACGACAAAATCACCACTATCATATTTATTTTTTTCATGCCCTACGGATATAAAAGAAAATAATTGATAATTCAAAATATAAAAGAAAGGATTTAAGAATAAAAAATACAAGAAAAGAAAAACAAAAAAGCTTCCTACTCCCAATATATTAAATAAAAAAGGAGTACGAAAGCTTATTCTTAATTTCATTACCAACACCTAAAAATAAAAGTTAAAATGAAACCTCATTCTCTAACATAACTTTTTTCAACTGAGCTATCTCTTTTTGAGGAGATAAAGAAAAATCATCAATAATTTTCTGATAACATTTCAACGCTTCATCTTTATTGCCCTTATCTTCCAATAACTCAGCTTTCTTTATCAAAGCTAAAGGTGCATAATATTTATCATTTAATTGATTAATAATTACATCAAAAAATTTCATTGCATCATCATCTTTTTCTTGCTCAATCATTGAAAAAGCTAAGAAATAATTAGCTTTAGGAGCCAAATAATCTTTTCCGTTTTGAGCTAAGAATTGATTTAAATAAACTATAGCATTTTCATAATCTTTAGCAAAATAAGAAACATATCCTTTATAAAAAAGAGCACGTTTTGCAGAAACTGTTTTTGGATAATTTACTATAATTCCGTCAAGCTCTTTTAAAAGATTATCTTTTTCTTCCGCTTTTGAAACATCATTTAATTCATCAAACTCTTTCAAATTTTCAAAAACTGTCTCAAATTTTTCAGAAGAAACAATATTAACTTTATCATTATGATTTCTAAATACAAAATAAACCAATGGAACTACAATAATTAATGCAATTAATACCCAAAATAAAATTCCATTTAACTCTTTTTGCTTTACTTCTTTTACATCATCACTCATACTTCAATTCCTCAACTTTATATTTTACTAATATTAAGTTCTTTAATTAAACGTGCTAAATAAGTTCTCTGCAACTTTAATTTTTTAGCAGTCAATGTTTGATTCCAATGACACTCATCAAGAGCTCTTTCTATGTATTCACGCTTAAACGCAAAAACTGCTTCTTTATAAGGAAGAAAGATATCACTATCAATTATAGATTCAAAGCGAATATCCTCTTCTTTAATTTGTTTCTTATCAGAAAAAACAAATGCTCGCTCTATAGTATTTTCTAATTCTCTTACATTACCATACCAATGATATTCCAATAATTTCTTCGCAGCTAAAGAAGATACTTTAGGCTTACGAATTCTTTGAATATCTGCCTGTCTCTTCAAAAAATAATCAGCCAATAACAAAATATCATTATTTCTTTTCCTCAAAGGAGGCACTGTTAAAGAAATTACATTAAAACGATAATATAAGTCCTTTCTAAAATGCCCCAAAGAAATTAAATCTAATAAATTCTTATTAGTAACTCCGATAATACGAACATTTGCTTTAACCGAAGAAACAGCCCCAAGTGGGGTATATTCTTTAAACTGCAAAAAACGCAATAACATTGCTTGAGCTACAGGTTCTAAATCCGCAATCTCATCAAGAAATAAAATCCCATTTTCAGCCAACGCAATTTTACCTTTTGTATCTGTTATAGCTCCGGTAAAAGCTCCTTCCACATGTCCAAACAATTCATCCTCAGCTAAAGTTGAAGACAACGCAGCACAAGAAACAGGCACAAAAGGTGCGTTTTTTCGTTTACTTAATTTCCAAATATAATTTGCAAGAACTTCTTTTCCGACTCCGGTTTCTCCGGTAATCAAAGTTGTAACATCAGAAGCTGCAACTTTCCTTGCAGCTTCTTTTAAATCTAAGATTTGTTCACATTCTCCAATGAAATTAATCATTCTTTTTCTGGTTGATCATATCAGCCAATGTAAACTTACAGTCAGCAGCATCGCTTTCAAATTCTCGAACTTTTTTTGCTGTAACTACTTTTTCTAAATCTCTAATTGACAAGAAAAATTGACGTTTTTTCATATCAAATTCTTTTATGATAGCTTTTACAGTATCACCTACTTTTACTCTATCGTTAATAGAAGCTTTTATTTCATCTACACGACCTACAGCAACATGAGAAAAAGGAATCAAAGTAGTAAAACCTGCATAAGGCTCAACAACAATACCTTTATCCATGTTAATTTCTTTTACAGGACATTCTATAATGTCACCGATTTTTGCAGAATCAGGAATATTCTTCCAAGGATCATCTTGAAGTTGTTTCAAACTCACTCTAATTTTACCAGCACTTACATCCAATGAAATTACTTCAACTTCTAATTCTTCACCTTCTTTAAAGAAAACAAGAGGATTAACATTGCTTTCAGTCCAAGAAATCTCATCTTTATGAAGAAGAGCATCTACACCTTCTTCTAACTCAATAAAAGCACCGTAATTTACAACTGATTTTACTTTTCCTTTGATTTTAGTTCCTACAGAATATTTTGTTTCTATAGATTTCCAAGGATTTTCTAATAAATGCTTCAAACTAACATTTATTTTTTTGTTTTCAGGATCAATTACTACAATCTTTACTTCAACATTTTGTCCCTTAGATAAAATTTCTTTAGGATGATTTACTTTTTTTGTCCAAGACAAATCTGAAATATGTAATAAAGCTTCAACACCATCAATAATCTTTATAAATGCACCATAAGTAGTAAGAGAAGAAACGCTTCCTGTTATTACATCATCAACTTTGTATTTTTCAATAAATGTATCCCAAGGCATTTTTTCAAGTTGTTTCAAACCTAAAGAAACTTGGCTCTTTTCTTTATTTAAAGAAAGAACTTTTACTTTTACTTCATCGCCTTTTTTCAATACATCTTCTACTTTTACAACTTTATTCCACGAAATGTTTGTAATATGTAAAAGACCTTCAATTCCAGGAGCAACTTCTACAAAAGCACCGAAATCTGTAATATTTTTTACTGTTCCAGTCAAAACATCATCTACATTAGTTTTATCAAAGAATTCTGCTTTGTTCTTTTTAACTGATTCAAAAAGAACTCTTTTTCTGTTACCAACAAAATCTTCTTTAATTTCTTTAGATGCACCTTTTTTACCACCAGAACTATCTTTCTTTTGAGCTGGTTTTTCAATATAAAAAGACACTTTCTTTTCTTTTATTGTAGAAACATCTTCAATTCTTTTCTTATCCCACAATGCTAAAGGAATTAAACCATACAATGTACCGTATTTTACAAGTACACCATATTTTCTAACTTCAACAACTTCACCTTCTACCGGTTCATTTGCATTAATTTTATCAATAAGATTTTCTTTTTCTTTCATTTGGCGAGCTTTTGTCAAAGATACAACAGGCACACCATCATGACTTTCCTTATAAATTAAGTAAACATCAACTTTATCACCAATTGATGGTTTTGTTTCAAAATCAGTCAAAGAAACTTGCGCTTCAGATTTTAGATTTACATCCAGAAAAACAACCCCTTCTTTTTCATTAATATCCAAGACGATTGCTTCTACTGTTGAATTCTCATCAACCACCGGCAAAGTGTCCTTTATACTTTTTTCAAAATCCATATCTTCTGTTGTCATACAAAAACTCCAAGTTTTATTTTTTTTCTAATAACATTATTTTATATTAAATAATATTTTATCTACTACTTCATCCATAGACATTTGCGTTGTATCTATATAAATAGCATCGTCTACACGTTTTAATGCCCCCACCTCTCTATGCTCATCATTATAATCACGCTTACTTATAGCTTCCTTAATCTCTTCTAAAGAAGCTGAATATTGAATCTCAGCCAAACGTCTGCGTGCTCGTTCCTCAACCGAAGCATCTAAATAAAATTTGTACTCCGCATTTGGGAAAACCACACTTCCAATATCTCGTCCGTCCATGATTACTGATTTGTTTTGAGAATAAGAATTCAAGAAAGCATTTACTTTCTTTCGAACTTCCACCTGTGCCGAAAACGGAGATACCACAGCCGTAACTTCACTACTTCTTATGAATGGCATAAAATCAACACCATCTATTAAAACACAACCATCTACAAGTTCTATTGAAATATTTTCCAAAATATTTTTTATCGCAACATAATCATCTATTTTTATATTACTGTCAAGTATCTTTTTTGCTAAGGCTCTATAAATTGCACCGGAATCTATATATTCTAAATTTAATTTCTGAGCCACAATTTTGGCTATGGAACTTTTACCTGCACCTGCTGGTCCGTCTACTGCAATTTGCATTTCTTCACTCCGTTATTATAAATAGCATCATAAATCTCATCATAACTCATTGAAACATACTCTCCCGGCTGAATATTCAAATCTGCCAAGCGTAATTTTCCAATGAAAATTCTTTCAAGCTTTATTATCTCACACGCAAAGTGTTTATAAACTTCTCTGATTTCTCTTTTCTTTCCTTCTTTCAACTCAATCAACATTTTTTTCTTATCTTGTTGAATTTGACACATTTTCGCCTTATAAAAAACTTTATTTACCGTTATGCCGCGTGTAAATGAAGCTGCAATATTTTTAGCAACATCAATTGAAGCTGACGAAGTTACCATATACCCTTTCACAACACTTTTTGAAGGATGAATGATGTTATTAGCAAAATCACCGTCATTCGTCAATAGAATCAAACCGCAAGAGTTATAGTCCAATCGCCCGATATGAAAAAGAGACGTATCTGCTTTATCTTCTCCGACAAGTAAATCGAAAACCGTTTTTCGACCGCGTTCATCTTTTCTCGAACATATTACATTTTCCGGTTTATTCAGAATAATATATTTTTTATTATATAAAAAAAGTTCTTTCCCATCAAAAACAACTTTATCCGACGGATAAACCTTATCTCCGAGTACTGCCACTTTACCGTTAACGGTAACCCTGCCATCCGTAATGTATTTCTCTGACTCTCTTCGAGAACAAACGCCGGCAGAAGAAAGATATTTTTGTAATCGCATCATCTTTTCTTCATTATTATCCATCAAAATCCTCTTCAATAACAAATTCATTACTCTTAAGTTCATTTATGGTAGGAAGATCGTTAATACTTTTCAAATTAAAATGTTTTAAAAAATCTTGCGTTGTACCAAACATCAAAGGTTTCCCGATAACATCTTTTCGACCGACAATTTGAATCAAATTCTTTTCCAGTAAAATTTTAACTGCATAATCCGGAGCCACACCGTAAGTTATTTCAATTTCATTTTTAGTTATAGGTTGTTTATATGCAATTATCGTTAAAACCATCATAGCAGATTTTGATAATCTCGATTTTTCTTTTATACTGTATATTTCTTTAAATTCAGGCAAAATACTCTTTTTTACCTGCAAAGCATACCCGCCGGCAATCTCCACAACAGTTATACCATGCTGTGAATTTTGCTCATAAGTTATAGAAAGTTCATTGATTATTTCTCGAATCTTTTCTTCTTCAAGCCCGGTATATTTCACAAGTCGCTCCATCGGAACAACTTCATTTTCATGAAGAAGAACAGCCTCTATTATCGCCGAATATTTATCTACTTCCATTAAGTTCCTCCGGTTTCTCTTTTTTCACCACAAAAATATCTCCAAAAATTGCATTTTGTTGAACCAAAGCCTCGCCTTGTTTTACCAACTCCAAAATTGCCAAAAAACAACATGCAATTTCAACTTTTGACATATTCTCATTAACTATCTCGAAATATCTGAAATCTTTTCTGTCAACCAACATAGAACGTACAAAATTAATTTTTTCTTCAACAGTACATTCCAACTTCTCAATCTCATAAGAAGTTTTCTTCGGCATAGCAGATTTTCGCTTTAATACTTCCGCAAAAGCACTCATCAAATCCAGTACCGAAAGCATTTCCAATTCTTTTTCTTTTTTCTCTACAGGAAACAAACTTACACCGGCACCTTTACGAGGAATGTACAAATTTTCATCACTGCAATCTTCCAAAACTCCGGATGCAATTTTGTACTTTTGGTATTCCAACAAACGTTGAATTAGCTCATCTCTCGGATCTTGCTCATCTTCTTCGTAATCATGTTCTACAGGAATAAGTGAACGCGACTTTATATAGATTAAAGTCGCCGCCATCTCAATAAATTCCGAAATATTATCCAAATCCATATCCATCAATAACGATAAATAAGAAAGATACTGACTTGTAATTTCAGAAATAGAAATATCATTTATATCAATCTCTGCCTTTTTTACCAAAAAAAGCAACAAATCCAAAGGTCCTTCAAATTCAAGTTCTTTAAGTTTTACTGTATAAGCAGAATTCTTTTTAAAATTTACAGCTGATTGATTTACTTCCAAATTACTCAAGAACAAACTCTCCTAAACATTCGACATCCTGCCCGCCTTTACGTTGATTTTCTTCTATCCATTTTTTTATCGGATATATCAACCCCAATTTTTCGTCTACATCCAACAACGGAACTAAAACAAAATTACGTTTTTTCCAGCTTTTATGAGGAAGCGTCAATGTTTTACTGTTTATTTTCTCATCTCCGAAAAGAATTATATCAATATCAATCGCTCTCGGTCCTTTCGGGCGAGAATCCGACTTTTGCCGACCTATATCATTCTCTATCTTTTGAGTAATCGCCAAAACTTCATAAGGATCAAGCAAATGCGTTTGACATTTTACGCAAAGGTTAAAAAAATAATCTTGCTTCAAATCATCCTGAGGTTGCGTTCGATAAAGCAAACTGTGATTTCCCATGGAAAAATAACCGCTTAAAGCTAAAAGAGCCTTACGTAAATAGAAAAAACTCGGCTCTATATTAGAACCGAGTGATAAATACAAATCTGTCATCATAGATTTAAGTCTTTTTGGTCAGCATTAGCCGGTGTATCTTTTTTACGCTTACCGTCATTTTTATCTGCCGGCTCTTCTGTTTTTGGCATTAAAACTGCCCTAATTTTATCTTCCACCGCTTTTGCAATATCTTTATTTGCAACAAGGAAAGACTTGGCGTTTTCATGCCCCTGTCCGATTTTTTTATCCTGATACTGATACCAAGATCCTGATTTTTGAATCAAACCATATTTTACGCCGGCATCAAGAATAGAAGCTTCTCTTGAAAATCCTTTACCGAATGCGATTTCCATTTCTGCTTCTCGGAAAGGAGGTGCAAGTTTATTTTTTACAATCTTCACACGTATTCTGTTACCGATAGCTTCCTGAGCACTTGTAATAGTTTCAATTTTACGAACTTCCATTCTCATTGATGAATAAAATTTCAATGCATTTCCACCGGTAGTAGTTTCGGGATTACCGAACATTACACCAATTTTCATTCTCAACTGATTAATAAAAATAACACAACATTTAGATTTAGAAACAACCGCAGTCAATTTACGCAACGCCTGACTCATAAGTCTAGCTTGCAATCCCATGTGGCTGTCTCCCATTTCACCTTCAATTTCGGCTTTAGGAGTCAACGCAGCAACAGAGTCAACTACGATAATATCTACGGCACTGCTTCGAACGAGATTTTCTACAATCTCAAGAGCCTGCTCTCCGGTATCCGGCTGTGAAACCCACAAATCATTAATATTTACCCCTAATGCTTTAGCATAAACCGGGTCTAACGCATGTTCAGCATCAACAAAAGCTGCAATTCCGTTTTTCTTTTGAGCTTCCGCAATCGCATGCAAAGTCAAAGTTGTCTTACCGGAAGATTCCGGTCCGTAAATCTCAATTATACGTCCGCGAGGATATCCGCCGATTCCCATAGCTGCATCTAGCAACAATGAACCACTGGGAATCACATCTACAGCTACTGCCTGTTTTGCTCCGAGACGCATTATAGAACCCTTTCCGAATTCTTTCTCAATAGCAAAAATAGAAGCTTCCAGCATTTTCATTTTTTCTGCAATCTCATTGTTATTATTATCAGCCATTTCATCATTCCTTTGCTCTAAGATTTTTTCACTCATACAATATTTACTCCTGCTTCTATAAAATTCGTAGACTAAAAAAAATCTACTACAGTATATAAACACCAAAAGTTTGAAAATATTGCACGTTGCGGCATATATACCATAAATTTTCTAAAAAAAATACCAGTTTTAACTCTAAATACCGCCGAAATGCTCTTAATAAAAAACAATCCGAAACATTAAAACCGTCTTTTAACATCATTTTATTTACAAAACCTCAAAATCAAACTGATTTTAAAGCCAAATGTAACAAACACTTTTTCGTCCTTAAAATCAATTATTTATTGACAAAAAAAAAAAAAAAATTACAAAGCTTTTAAAAATAAAACAGGAGGTCATTTTTATGACAAAAAGAATTTTAAGCGTATTGGCAATGTTAAGTATTGCCGCAATGATGATGTTAAGCAGTTGTACTGCTGCCGGAGTAGAATGTGGTTTAATCGGAAAATGGGAAAATGTAAAAAACAATGACGGTGTAAAATGTACTACAACTTACGAAATCACGGCTGATGACAAATTTATCATAACAACGAAATATGAATTCAGTCAAGAATACAAAGACAAAATGGCTGCTGAAGGCATAAAGCTTCCTACAGCACCAATAGAACAGAAATATACCATCGAATCTGTAAGCGACCACAAAATTAAAGTTAAAGAAGTAGACGGCGAATTAGAATACAGCGATTTAGGCTGTGATACCGTAAAATTCGGCGATACAGAATTTAAAAAAGTTTACTAAAATCTACACTTAAACAAAAAAAAGAGGCATTTTGAAATATCCCATAATCGGAACATCAAAAAAGCCTCTTTTTTATTTTAAAACATTTTCCTATCTATATGACGAACAAACTTTTCCATCAAACGTGTAATTGAACGAATCGATTTTTTTGCGTCCGCCGTTGCCATAATAATAATTTCGCCGGTTTGTGCACTTACCATTTTTATTGATGTCGGTTTATGATTACGCTTTGAACCGCGTGTACTTCCCAAATCAACAAAAACCAACGCATCAATTCCCAATAATTTCCCCAATTTAACAACATTGGATTCATCAAAAGCTTCTCCGGCTTGCAATTCCTGTTCCGCTAAAACACGTTCCAATTGCTTTCTTTCAATTACAGAAAAACCACGCTTCATAAATTCCATAGTCAACCGTTCACTTACAGTATTCTCCGCCGCTTTTCTGTCATTCATTACATCACAAATTGCCACCTTGCGAACCTTTGACAAATCCGCATTAAGCGATGCAATTACATCCATTTTTGCCCAAGAACAAAAAACAATCAAAAACATAAAAATCAGGTGAAACAATATTCTCATTTACTCCTCCTTTAATTTTTCATCACAATACGAGAAATTGAACCAATTTGAAAATTATGCGTAATAAACACTTTTTCATTTTTACTTTCAAGTTTTTATTGACAAAAAAAAAAAAAAAAATACAAACTCTTTAAAAATTAAAAATAGGAGGTCATTTTTATGACAAAAAGAATTTTAAGTGTATTGGCAATGTTGAGTATTGCCGGAATGATGATGTTGAGCAGTTGTACTGCTGCCGGTGTAGAATGCGGTTTAATCGGAAAATGGGAATACTCTGAAAAAGAAGATTTAACAGGAACTGAATTAAAAATTACTTATGAAATCACAGCCAGCGATGAATTTATTTCCACTGTTTCAATGACTCTTTTAGGAATCACAACAGAAACAGTATCAGAAGGTAAGATAAAAGCCGTTATCGCAAACAAAATAGTATACAACGAAAACGGTGAAGAAATAAGTATCGGATATCAAAATTTAAAATCTGATTCTGTAGAATTCATCTACCAAGAAGGTTATTTACCGTTTGAAAGAATTGATTAATCAAAGCAAGGATAAAATTATGACAAAAAGAATTTTAAGCGTATTGGCAATGTTGAGTATTGCCGCAATGATGATGTTAAGCAGTTGTACCACCGAAACTCCTTGGAAAGAATTTACTTTCTCATTTAAAATTTACAATGAAACAAATTGTCCTTTGACTGTACAAGCTATAGAAGTTGGAGCCTCAGCTTATTCTTCAGGCAATTCCTCATGTATCAAAAATGAAGTTGATGATTTACCAAACCTTGATGACAGTTATAAAGTTTCTTTTAATAAAGAAATAGATGCAAAAGGTACAACTGTATCTAAAGCTGATTTCTCAATAAAAGTGAAATACGACTCCGACGTACTTGATCCAATTTATCATGGTTCTAACTACATTCATAATGATTTACCTTTTTTCTATGTACATTGTGAATTCTTCGATGGAATTTCAGTAAAAATTCCATACGCAGGAAATACAACTGACGGAGAAATTGTTAAATATACAAAAGAAGAAACAACCAGAAATACACGATATGAATACAAAGGCGAAACTCTCCTAAAATTCTGTTTAACTGAAGGTGGAGATTACGTTTTAGTACAATATGAATAAAAAAAGGGAAAAAAATATGACAAAAAAAGTTTTAATATTAGTTTCATGTTTTTTATTCGCAACTTCTTTTGCAATGTTTGCAAATGATATTTCCACTGAAGTTCAGGAAGAGCAACAAATTGAACAACAAGCAACTCCGGATTTCAGCTCTAACTCTAAAGAATTTTCTTTTGCCGAAAAAGATTTCGCCGCAAAATATTCCGTAAACCCGAGAAATACCGCAGACGTTTGGTACAAATACAAAAGTCTTATAAGAGCCGGTATCGGAATGGCAGTCGGTGGCGGTATCATGTATACGGTAGGAACTCCGGCTTTACTCGGAGTTGCTTTAGGTATGCTTCTCGTAAATCCTATAGTTAGTATTGTCTTTTATATATGTAGCGGTTTATTAGGATTTGCAGGTATTTTGGTACAGTCACTTTGTTCTGTTCCTTTTGCAAAATCAGCAATTTTAGCTGGAAAATACAAAAATATTTACAATGTAAAACTTAAACATGCAGCTTCCGAAGCTATGATTTTAAGCATGCATAATTCTGAAAATAAGGAATTCAGAATGGCAATGGCTTTCGGAATCAAATAATTTTGTTTATTAAAAATTAAGAGAACTGTTTTTTACAGTTCTCTTTTTTTATTTTAAAGGGACAAACCTTTATCCCATTTCAGAATTAAAAACAATCCCTCTTAATAAAAAAACAAATAACTTGACCAACACCAAATGTCAGAGTATCTTTTATATCATTTCTGAAATCCTAGGAGTTATAAATATGAAATGTACAGAACTAATGATTAAAGACGACTTTTTGTCGGTTGAAAAATACAAGGATGCAAATAAATCAAAAGCAAATGCTATTGCCTTTACCGGCAGTCCGGGACATCATCCTTATGAAGATGATAAATTTATTTTAGTACTCAATCCGTTAAGCGACCATACAGAATTTATAGAATTTAATAAAAGTGACATTGTATATATAGAAGAATTGCCGACTATTTCTTCCAAAAATAAAGGTTCTATATCAATGAAAATTATTTGGATGAAAGAAGGTGCCGTTGCCGTAAAAATGACACCGTTTGTTATTGCAAAAACATCTTCCATCTACGACTGATATTCACAGAAACAACATGGCAACAATAATAATTACCGCATTAATCTTTTTTATCTTTATACAATTGATACCGTCTTTCATTTTTCATAGATATAAAGAATTGCCGATACAATTTTTATTTATTGCTTATGCGTGTATCGCTTTATTACAAAAAGATTCTGCGGTAAAACCATTATCTTTTATTCAAAATTTGGCGTCAATGCTTTGCATTTCTTTCGCAGCTGCAATGGTGATTATTTATTTTGCCGTATTATTGGCAAATAAAAAATATTCTCGTTCTAAATATTTATTCATAATATCAAATTCTTTGATTTTCATTGCCGGCACTGTTATGTTTTACATTACAGGAAAAAATCACTTTTTCTATGGTTGTTTTTCTCTGTTTACAACTTTATTTCTTACTTATATTCCGATTTTTTTCCCATCTTTAAAACAAGAACAAATTGAAAAAAAGATTTTGGTTTTATCTACTTATTTTATGGTAATGACATTTTTGGGAATCTCCGTTTTTTATCTATTCGACTTGCCGAATGTTCAATATTTTTTTATCGGTGCAATAATTTACTTCTTTGGTTATGAATTTTTTCTGTGCAAAACTGCAATCCGTTTTTTAAACAGTTATAATAGAAAACAAGCAGATACAAATTACGATTCTGACGATGACCTGCAAACTTACGATTTCAGCAGAAGTGAATTATTAATATTAAAAGGCTTTATCGACAATCCAAATCTCTTACGCAAACAATTAGAAAATAAAATAGGACTGAGTGAAAAAACTATCAGCAATTATTTGACTTCTATTTACCGCAAACTTGATATCAAAAACATATCTGAATTAAAAAAAGTACTGAAAAACAACAAAGAACTGCAAACTTTGATTGCAGAAAACTTCAAAGATAACAGCCAATAAGTTTACAATTTATTCTAAATAATAATAGCTAATTTTCTGTAAAAACTCAATTCTCAAACAGAATAAGCATTCAAAATCATAAAAAATGTACGATAAAAAGCCATTTTGGGAAGTTTTTGGGAACTTTTTTTCATTGCAATTCGATTTTTTTTCAGCTAAACTCCGGTAAAGATATTTTTACTTAATAAAGGAGAAAAAAATGAAAAAACAAAAAAGCTTTACAAAAATGTCAATACTTGTAAGTTTGACATTTTATCTATTCGGCTGTACCGTAATAGACGACACCAGTTTACCAAGTTTCTCAGCAGTAGAAGATTCCGAAAATGTTCTGGCTTTTTATGACAATTGTGAAAGCTATGATGACTATTACGATTACTACGACAACGATAAAATTCTGTTTTTCAATACAAAAACTGAAAAAATCACAAAAGAGTGGACACTCAAAACTGACACTAACAATTGCATTATTGCTGGTTATATAAATACATCCATCATTGATAATGAAGTCTATTTTTCTTCAAATAATAAATATTATCACGTAAGAAAAGACTCCGGTAAAAATATCCCTCTGAAATACAATCATAATTATGCAACCAATATCAAAAGTTTTTTCGATAATACAGTTTTAATAGATTGCAACGATGAATCATCTGTTTTTATCTATGACCCAAAAAACAATTCATACGAAAAGACAAATATAAAACCTTATGATTACAATAGTTACTTTGAGCTAAACGGAGAGCGTTATTACGTAGACTATAGCTCTATTTATTCTTGCAAAAATGCTAAAAAAGTTTACAGCATCTCATCCGAAAATGACTACTCATATTATGAATCTTTCTTTGACAAAACTAATTTTTATGAAATTTCTGATACTCAAGAAATATCTAATGAAGACATCAATACAATAATTAAGGTATGTCAATTAAAAGAAATCGCAGTCGATGAAAACGGAGATTTTTATTCTGTTACGGTAGCAAATACCAAAATGAACCGAAGTTCTCTCGCATTATTTAAAAACAGCGACACACAAATCACTTTCTTTGAAAGTGACAGAAACGATTATTTATACGTCAGCACATTCAAAAAAGAAAACGGCATATGGTCTGAAGCAAATGAAAAAATCAATAAAGACAACAAAATAAAAATTGATAGTAGCTGGATAAAAGAACAAAACGGAGCATATTGGCTGAAAAATAATAAAGACAACATGATAAGAATCAACAAAGACGACTTTACAACAAAGGAGATTAAACTATGAAAAAATATCGCATTACATTGATTTTATTATTGGTATTACCGTTTTCTCTGTTCGCAAATCCAAATATGCAATCAGCAAAATTACTCGGACATAAAGAGATGGATTTTTCTTTTGCTATAAAAGAATCTTCCGACATTTCCTTGTTTATTGATAATCCACTTGATAATGAGAATTTTTTTAGAGCCCTTTATTCTCTTCCACTCTCATCAGCAGTTTCCTTTTCATTCGGCGGCACTATTACGTCGGCTTTTAATTTACGTGCAGGAATAAACGAATGGGTGGAATATCAATTTCAGGGAGGAATCTCAAACAGATATTATTTTTGTCCATACTTTTCTTATTTAATTTTTTTCATTCCTAATTTTGAAATCTATGCAGAAACCGGAGTGAAATTAAAACTTTTTAACGCAACAAAATGTAGCGGATCATTATTGACAAAAGCAGGTTTAGAATTTGTAATCGAACCGGCTTTTAACTATTATCACATAACACCAATGTCAGCAGCATACTCTACAAAAATCACTTTCGAAGTTACGCCATTATTTGACATCGCAAAAAAATCTCCGGACAAACCTGTAACTTACTACTTTGGTTTCCCTACCCGTTTAGAATATAGCTTGTTTGAAATCAACCATTCCGGCAGTGTAGGACTTGCACAAACTCGTCGTTCATTCCCTAATTTATCTTTCGAATTTCTATACGGTATAGAAAATGCAAAACATAAAGTCATCGTTCATCATGAGTTCTTTGTACGATACGCAGTCAATACATATTCCACATTCAACGGCGAAATTGAAAGCAATGCATTCTCTGATAGTTGGGATGTATGCGGAACAGAACATATTTTTTCTATGGGATATTCTCTTTCATTAGGCGGAAGAACAAATTAATATATAAAAGTTTTTAAAGCATAAAAAAACTCGATGTATTTTTCTCATTACATCGAGTTTTTTTTATTTAAAACCAAATTATTATTGAACTTTACTCCAATCTCTTACAGCACCTTTGTCGGCACTTGTAGCAAAATAACCATACAATTTTAATGCATTAGAAACATTTCGTTCTCTGTTAGGTTTAAATCCGCCGTTCTTTTCCAAATCAGCTTTACGTTTTGCCAATTCATCATCAGCAACTTTTAACACGATAGAACGAGCAGGAATATCAATTTCGATAATATCACCGTTTGCTACCAAACCGATAAGTCCGCCGTCAGCAGCTTCCGGAGATACATGACCGATACTTAAGCCGGATGTTCCGCCGGAAAATCTTCCGTCAGTCAACAACGCACAATCTTTATCCAATTTTTTAGATTTTAAATATGTTGTAGGATAAAGCATTTCCTGCATTCCCGGACCGCCTTTAGGGCCTTCATAACGGATAATAACAATATCGCCTTTTTCAATTTTATTACCGAGTATCGCATCTGAAGCTTGTTCTTGAGAATCATAAACTTTTACTTTTCCGGTAAATTTCAAAATAGATTCATCAACTCCGGCAGTTTTTACAATACAACCATTTTCCGCAATATTTCCAAAAAGTACAGCAATACCGCCGTCTTTAGAATAAGCATGTTCTACACTGCGGATACAACCGTTTTCTCTGTCCAAATCAAGTTCTTCATAACGATTGCTTTGAGAATAAGCTTTGATATTTCTACATCCGCCCGGAGCCGCATGACATCGTTCTATGGCTTCTTCTGTTGCTTTTCCGCCGCGAATATCATTTTCATCGATTACCTGTCCTAAAGTTTTTCCTTCTACAGTCACGGCTTCGCAATGAAGTAAATCAGCACGTTTCAATTCACCCAAAATCGCCATAATTCCGCCGGCTCGGTTTACATCCTGAATGTGATATACTTTAGTATTAGGAGCTACTTTACAAATAGACGGTACTTTTCGGCTCAATCGGTCAATATCTGCCATTTTAAAGTCAACTCCAGCCTCTCTGGCAATTGCCAACAAATGCAATACAGTATTAGTAGATGCTCCCATTGCAATATCCAATGACATTGCATTTTCACAAGCATCCATAGTTACTATAGAACGAGGCAAAATCTTTTCGTTACCGTCAATATAGTATTCTTTTGCCATTTCAACAATTCTGCGGCTTGCTTTTTCATACAATTTTTTACGTTCCGTATGTGTCGCCAAAACAGTTCCGTTTCCCGGCAAGCCCATTCCCAATACTTCAGAAAGACAGTTCATTGAGTTTGCAGTAAACATTCCGCTACAACTTCCGCAAGTAGGACATCCGGCTCTTTCGATTTCCAATAAATCTTCATCTGACGTAACATCATCACCGCCGACTTTCATTACATCAATCAAATCGTATTTTTCACCTTTATAATTTCCGGCTTCCATCGGACCGCCTGAAACAAAGATTGTAGGAATATTCAATCTCATTGACGCCATCATCATTCCCGGAACAATTTTGTCACAGTTAGGAATACAAATCATCGCATCTGCCGCATGAGCATTTACCATATATTCAACGCTGTCCGCTATCAAATCACGAGACGGCAATGAATAAAGCATTCCGTCATGTCCCATCGCAATTCCGTCATCAATAGCAATCGTATTAAACTCAATACCGATTCCGCCGTTAGCTTCAATAAATTCTTTTACTTGTTTTCCGACTTCTCTCAAATGAACATGACCGGGTACAAACTGTGTAAACGAATTAACAATCGCAATAATAGGCTTTTTACCTAAATCTTCTTCTTTTACACCGTTAGCACGCCACAAAGCTCTGGCTCCGGCTCTTGTTCTGCCGTCAGTTGTTACACTACTTCTAAATTTATTCATTAAACACCTCCATGTAGTTGTTCATAAAAAAAATTACGATACGTTATAGCACTTTTCTGTTATTATTTGGCAATATTCTTATAAAGTAAATAAAAAAACTAAAGCGTAAATCTTATGAAATGATTATTTGGAATCATCAGTATTTAGTATTTCCGCACTCAAATCACCTTGCAAGATAAAAGTATTATTTTCTACATCTACAATAATCTTTCTTGCACTGTATTCCGACCCCTGATTACGAACTGTAGGGAAACCGCTTATTGACATTTGTTTATCGCTTTTAGTGTATTTTACAAACGCACCTTTTGCAAAAATATCTTTTTGGTAAATTCTTGAGTTCCCTTGAATGATAGTAACTTTTTCTTCATCGTAGTTATAAATAGTATCACCAAAAACTGCCACTTCTTCTTTAGAATCTGTATAGAACGCATTATTACGAATTACAAACTTCTTTTCTTCTCGATAATACTCGGCCTCTTCGCCTCCGATTTGAACTTGTTCTTCATCATTAAAAATACGAATTGTTTTATTGAACAACGCTTTCTCTATTTGCTCTTCACCGTTACTGTCTTTAAAAAAGTGAATTTCTATCTCTTCACAATAAATTTTATAATTATCAATTTCAAGATAAGCATTTCCCTGCCCCTTGAAAACATTCTTTGCTTTAACTTCCTGATAAGATGCAATATCTGCTTTAAATGTGATAACTTTCTTATTTTTTTGAGGAGCAGAAGAAAGAAAAACAGTAATAAAACAGCAAATAATAACAATAAACTTTTTCACTCTTATTTTTCTTCCTCATAAAAATAATTCATATCGATTTTAGAAAACTCCGTTGTCTGGGAATTGAGATCTGATTTCATCGAATACGCCAGTAACTCTGACCCATCGGCTTTTATAATTCTGACCTTTCCTTCACTTGTAAGCTGATTCTGATTATAATTCAAAACCAGCTCATCAGTATACAGTGTAATTCCCTGATCTAATTTATCAATCACAACATTATTTTGAAATAAAAATTCATCAACTGCATTATCAATTATTGCATTATCAGAATTTATTTTCATTGTTAATTCATTCTTTGTATTAGTAATTCGAGCACTGACTTTTTCACAGACAATTTGATTTTTCTTTTCATAGCTTTTTGCCAAACCAATTTCTGCCTCTAAGTAAACTCGTTTATTTTTATAAATATTGTGTTTATAATTTTGCTGTAGCATATCCGGCAATTCGACACGACCGGCATCGCTGTCAGATTTTTCCATAGAACATGAAAAAAAACAAAATAAAGCAAGAATTAAAACTACAGCAAAATTATATTTTTTCATTACGCCTTCTTATTTTCCAAAACCGCTTTAGCAAAATCTCTAAATATCGGATGAGCTTCAAACGGATTAGATTTAAATTCCGGATGATATTGAACACCTACACCAAACGGATGGTCAGACCATTCAACAGATTCAACCAATTGTCCGTCCAAAGTTGTACATGCAATTCTTAAACCGTTCTTTTCCAATTCCTCACGATAACAGTTATTAAACTCATATCTGTGACGATGACGTTCACTCAATTCTAATGAACCGTAAGCTTTATGAAGTAAAGTATTAGGAACGATTTTTCCCTTGTAAGCTCCCAAACGCATTGTTCCACCCTTAGCATCAATATATTGCTGATCTTCCAAAAGTGCAACTACAGGATGTAATGAATCAGGGTCAAACTCCTTAGAATTCGCATCTTCCCATCCTAATACATTTCTCGCATATTCAATTACCATAATTTGCATACCTAAACATATTCCGAAATAAGGGATTTTATGTTCTCTGGCATATCTTGCTGCAGCTATTTTTCCGTCAACACCGCGTTCACCAAATCCGCCCGGAATTAATATTCCGTCAACACCGGATAAAGTTTCTTCAATATTATCTACAGTTAAAGCTTCACTGTCTATTTTTACCAATTCAATATTCGCACAATTATAAAAAGCTGCATGATGTAATGCTTCGTAAATCGATTTATAAGAATCTTGCAATTTTATATATTTTCCGATAACCGCAATTTTTGCACTGTCTTTAGGATTATTAATAACCTCAGAAAGTTTATGCCATTTATCAAGCTTTCCTTCTTTATAAGGAAATCCCAAACTTTTCAATAAAGCTTTAGTTAATCCTTGTTTTTCATAAGCTAACGGAATTTCATAAATTGAAGCTTTTGCTTTCATACTGATAGCCGGAATAACACAATCTACCGGCACATTAGTAAACAATGACAATTTATGACGCATATCATCCGGCATAGGCTGATTCATACGACAAAGTAAAATATCCGGTAAAATTCCGTATTCCATCAAACGTTGAACTGAATGCTGAGTTGGTTTTGTTTTCAATTCTCCGGCAGCTGATAATTCCGGAATCAATGTTAAATGAACAAAAACTACATTTTCACGACCTACATCAAAAATAAATTGACGTGCAGCTTCTATAAAAGGAACAGACTCTATATCCCCTACAGTTCCTCCGATTTCCGTAATCACAACATCCACATCAGAATCTTTTGAAAAAGCCATAATACGACGTTTAATTTCATCTGTAATATGCGGAATTACCTGTACACATTTACCTAAATAATCCCCGCGTCTTTCTCTTTCAATTACTTCCTGATAAACTTGACCGGTAGTAACCGAATTACGTTTGGAAATAGAAGCATTAGTAAAACGTTCATAATTTCCTAAGTCTAAATCAGTCTCTGCACCGTCATCAGTTACATAAACCTCGCCGTGTTGAAAAGGACTCATAGTACCGGCATCAATATTGATATATGGGTCAACTTTCACCATCTGAATCTTATAGCCTCTAGATTCCAACAATGTCCCGATAGATGACGCTGCAATCCCTTTACCGAGTGAAGAACAAACTCCTCCCGAAACAAAAACGTATTTTACATTACCCATTCCCTGTCTCCTTAAAATGATAAAAAATAAAAAAACTGTTCTATACTTTCTGATTAATTTCAAAAAAGAAAGACTAGAACAGAAAACAATATTCTCGAATCTCAATTAAGACTCAATCTAAGTCTACATTAATGAAAAACTACAAAATCTCCCACGTCAATATCACGGAAGAAATCACTGTCTTTAAACTTTATCTCTGCAATATTTTCATCAACTTTTACAACTATCGCATTTCCTTTTATACAATGCTTATCAATCAGAAGCTTTTCCGTTCCCATCTGAAGCGGATATTTTTGATTCTTTACAATGCGATATGTGTCTTTTAATTTCACTCCGGAACGTCGTCCGGCATTTATAATCGCCCTATCGCCGGAAATTTTTATCAATGCAGCTCTAAACGGAATCACAGAATCCATTTGCACCAACAACGAAGAGGCTGTCGAAATTACTCTGTCATTACCGGTCTGATACGTACGAAATTCTTTGATAACCTCGCCGTTCATCGCATTTTTTAATGTTAATACCGCACCAATCGAAATATCTTCTTCAGATACTGTTAAATCGACAAAATAAGGCATAAAATTCGGTATTTTTTTAGTTATTTCCATTTTTTCTGCAACAGAATATTTTCTGTCCACATAAGGAACAATTTCATAAATATATTTATCACTGCTTAATTCTTTCAAATAAGCAGCATACATTTCTTCAGCCTTATAATGAGAATTCGATATTTCCTGATTAATAAATAACGGAATAAGATAAACTTCATTTCCCACATTGTATTGATTTATCTTCCAGTCTTTTCCCAAACGAAACGAAGCATTTCTGCTTTCCATTGTAATTTTATCTTCAATCTCTTTAGACGGTGAAAAATCTCCGGCAAGAATAAGCTCTCGTAAACTTCGCTCAGGATAATTGTTACTGGAATAATATTCTACCAATTCCAAACGAGCATTAACATTGTACGGATTAAGCATTATCGCCCTACGCAATGAATAAAGATATTTATCATAAAACGCAGTTTTCTTATTTTCCATAGCAGTTTGATAATAATAATCCGAACGTTGCTTTCGCCAATTATCTGACACCGGGAAAGAATCTTGCAATACATTATCCAATAATATCGCAGCGAACTCATCCTCACCTGTAATACCTAGACATTTCATCAAACTGGAAGCTGCTTTCTTATCATTTCCAATCATAGAATATGCATGGCTCAAATAATAAAAATTAAGAGAACTCTCGGTAGACAATCCAGCAAAAGTTTCCAAAGCTTTATCCGGTTGGTTCAAATATAAATAATATTTTCCCAGCATTGTTTGATAAGACTCGCGGTTTTTAATCTCAATTGCCGTTTTTATTTGTTCTACAGCTTCTCTGATTTTTCCTTCATTAAACAAAAATAAAGAATACGCATAATAAACCTTGTCTTCTAAAGAGTTATACTGAATATTCTTTCTGTAACATTCAACAGCTTTTTGCTTATCTTCTTTTTCATAATAAGCCGCTAATTTCAAAAGAGCTTTACAATTGTTTGAATCCGCTTTAAGAATCTCCAACAATGTATTTCTGGCTTGAATCTTTCTGTCTGTTTCAAGATAAAGATTTGCCAAACCGTTAAAAGCCGTCATATTTAAAGGGTCTTCTTTTATAACATTTTCATATTTAGCCTGAGCCAAATCGAACATTTTCAATTTCGTTTCAATATCCGCCGAAAAAATCACCAAGTCTGAACGATTCGGAGCAAAAACTAAAGCTTTATTTATATTTGTATAAGCATACTCATAATCCCCCGTCTCATAATAAACCTCTGCCAAAAGCTTCAATGCTTCAAGATATTGAGGATTTTTTTCCAGTGCCAATCTAAGAGAATCGATAGCTTCATCATACGCTTCTCTGATTTCAAAAGCTTCTTTCGCCTTTTGATAATATGACACCGCAGTTTCCGAAAAAACCGGTAATGAAAGAATAAATAATAACGCAAAAACTAAACTAATTTTCTGTTTTCTCATAATCATTCTCTTTTATCACTATTCTGACTTTTTTAATCTTTCTACCAGAAATAGCTTCGATTGTAAATAAATAATTCCCATACTCAATACTCTCACGGTCATTAGGTACACGTCCCAACAACGTAAAAATCAAACCGCCCAGTGTATCTACATCGGGAGTTAAAATATTCATTCCGGTAAATTCATTTAAATCCGTAATTGTAATACGTCCGTTTGCAATAAATTCATTTTCATTTATCTTTACTAAATCTTCCGCATTTTTATTAAATTCATCTTGAATACTACCTACGATTCGCTCTATTACGGCATCAAGCTTTATTATACCGGAAACTCCGCCGTATTCATCAATTACTACAGCCAAATGTACCTTATTTTGACGCATTTCAACCAAAAGTGCATCTGCAGATTTTACTTCCGGCACAAAATACGGCGTCAAAAGAATATTCTTCAATGATTCTCCGGATTTTTGGCTCAATACTCTTAACAACGCTTTTGCGTGAACTATTCCGATAATATTTTCATGCTTTTCATCAAATACCGGTAATCTTGATTCACCGCAACTTACAACCTTTGCCGCAGCTTCTTCTATAGTTGTATTAATATCAACCCAATTCAAATCCACTCTTGGAATCATTATTTCTTTTGCTTCAATCTTACGCAATCGCAAAATATTAAGCATCATTGTATAAAGTTCTGTATTATCACTTTTGTCATCACTACTCATGACATACAACTCATCCTGAAATTTCTCTTCTATTGCAGATAAATTCTTATTGTTAAATAAACTGGAGAATAAATTACTCAACGGTTTCTCCTGTTAATTTTTTATAAATAGCTTTCTCCATGCGACTCATTTCACAATCTTCATTTTCATCGTGGTCATATCCCATAAGATGTAAAATCCCGTGTAATATTAAATAACGTACCTCTTCAAACACACTGTGTCCTAAACCATTTGCTTGATTGGTAACATACGGAACCGCAATTACAATATCTCCCAAAAAACGATTTTCAAAACCGAAATCTTCTCCTTCCATTTGAGAAAAAGACAAAACATCAGTTGCACTGTCTTTACCTCTGAAATCACGATTCAATTCTTTAATTTTTGCGTCATCCGTAAACAGCAAGCTTACGGAAAAATCCTCACGATTAACTTCTTTTAAAACCTGAGCAATCCACTCCGTCAACTCTGTTTCCGGTAAGTCTGCTTTATATAATTCATCTTCATATTCTATATAATAATTTTCTTCCATATTACCCATTCCTCTTTGTAACCTCTTCGACTGTATTTGATTCATTCTTAACTGCAGAAGGCGGAGCCGGATATTCTATACGTGAATGATACATCCCAATCAAAGATTTAGTAAAAACTTGTTTGAGTTTAGTCAAATCTCGAATAGTCAATTCCGCATTTGTTAAAGTTTCATCTTTTATTTTTTCCTCGACGACTTTTTCGACAATCCCCTTAAATCCTTCTTTTGTATAATCTTTATTGGCTCTGGAAATCGCCTCAATCTGGTCTGCCATCATTACAATAGCCGCTTCCGGGAATTGAGGATTTTCAGCTTTATAACGGAAAGTATCTTCTGAAATACTCTCTCCTTCCGGGAGTTGTTTCAATGCTTGATAGTAAAAATATTTTATCAAACCGTTACCGTGATGTTGATGAATAATATCAATAACTTTTTGCGGTAATTTTGCAACTTTTGCTCGCTCCATACCGTCTTTCACATGATTTTTAATAATATTAACACTTGCCATAGGCGGTAAATCATTGTGAGGATTATAATCACCTTGATTTTCCGTAAAATAAGCCGCATTCCCTATTTTACCTATGTCATGATACAAAGCTCCGACTTTTGCCAACAAACCATTGGCATGAACGGCATTAGCTGCAGTTTCAGCAAGATTTGCAACATTTATGGAATGAATATAACTTCCCATCGCCGATTCTGACAATTCTTTCAATAACGGCAATGATGTATCGGTCAATTCTTGCAATCTGAAAACCGTAGGTAAATTCAACAAACTTTCCCCCAACGCAATCAAACCGATAGCAAATACAGAAGAAACAAAACCGTTACATGCACCGAAAAAGGCAAACTTTGTTATCGCTACAGTTTCCAAACCATCCACAAATGCAAGAGTAAAAGCAATTACAGCATTTAGTATTGCCACGTAAATTCCGGAAATAAGCAAATCACTTCGCCGTCTGATTTCATGTTTTATAGTAAGAATCGAACAAATTCCCGACAGAAACACAAATAAAAACGCCGATGCATTATAACCGGAAATGATAAAACAAGTTACCGAAAACAACATTGTTATAGTTGCGGCAAATATTTTTGAATACAAGAAAATCATCGTTATGGTAATCATTGAAATCGGAACCAATGCACCGAAATAATAGTTTGACCGATCCAAAGTAAAAGGAATCATCAAATAAATAACAAACACTAGATAAAGCACCATCAAAAATATAATATTCGATGTACTTTTGAAAAAACTCGAATCTATAAAGTGTATAAATGCAAATGAAAAAATAAATAATAATAAATTCAGCAATGCATAAGAACAAATATTTCTGGTAGTAATACTCTTTTGATTTTGCAACACTGCATTAATCATAGGAAGATTATCCTCTGTAACCAAATCTCCCCTGCGTGCAATAATCTGACCTTTTTGAATCTTCTTATAAACATTACGTTCTCGTTGAAGTTTTTCTTTTAAGTTGGTTTGAGTTTTCTCTGCATCGAGTATAATATTCGGCTGAAAGAAATTAATCAAAAAATTCTCAAGAACTCTTTTTTCAAATTCTCCGAAAGAAGGCAACATAATTTCAACGTCACGCTGTATTACTTTAAAATCTAATTCCAATTCCAAAGCTTGTTCTTTTGTTAATTTTTCATCAACCTTACCGCTTTCGTCAGAATAGAAAAGCAAAATCCCGGTATTTTCCAACCTCGAAATAAATCTGGAATCAATATGAATAACACCGTTTTTGTAAACTTTTGAACAATAAACTTCCAAAGTATCGGTAAACTTTCTGTCTTCACGAATTATCTTTGACAATACTTTAAACTCGTTTTCCGAAAAGTTCATTTTATTTACCGCGGCAATATCTTGCACTGTTTCAAATTGAACATTACTTTCCAACGCTGCCAAAAGTTGTCCCAAAACATTCAAACGTTCATCCGAATATTGAACATTAAAAAAATAGCAAGGAACATTACTCAACGATAAAATTTCCTCATTTCTGGCAGAAGCTTTTTCATCAATATAATTCATATCTTCATCAACAACTATATCTTTACTGACAACATCGCTGATTTTTATTCGCGTAACAGAATTATAATCTTGAAAAAGCATTAATAAAGTCAACGCAACAAAAGTTATAATCACAAAAAGAAGCTTCAACCAAAAGCCGGATGAAAACAACATACTAAGGTTAAAATCAAAAAAAATTGAATTATTTTTCATGTCTTTTATACGCATTAATTATTTTCTTTACCACCGGATGGCGAACTACATCACCTTCTTTAAATTCTACAATACCGATTTCCGGCACATCTTGTAAAACCTCCAAAGCTTCAACCATTCCGCTTTTTACTTTATGCGGTAAATCGATTTGCGTCACATCTCCATTAATAATCAGTTTGGCATTCTCGCCGAGTCTAGTCAAAAACATCTTCATCTGACGACAAGTAGCATTTTGTGCCTCATCCAAGATAACAATACAATTTTCAAAAGTTCGCCCACGCATATAAGCTAACGGAGCAACTTCTATCATATTTTTAGCATTAAGCTTTGCATAAATTTCCGGTGTTAAAATACGATTTATTGCATCAAACAACGGAGTTAAATACGGATTAATTTTTTGGGTATAATCTCCCGGCAAAAAACCTAAACTTTCACCGGCTTCCACAACCGGACGAGTTAAAATCAATTTAGCTGCTTCTTTATTCAAAAGTGCATTCACTGCATAACAAACACTTAAAAAAGTTTTTCCCGTACCTGCAGGGCCGTAAGAAAAAATCACGTCATAATCAGAAAGAGCCTGAATTAATTTGCCTTGCGTTACGGTTCGAGGCTGAAACGTTTTGTGTACTTTGGTTATATTTATAGAAGACTTCATCACATCTTCATAATTTACCTCAGAATCAGAACAAACCTGATGATACATAACCTCAATCAAACCGGCATAAATACTGCCGCCGGCTTGTGCCACCCGCACCAATTGTTCCAAAAGCTTCTTTGCTTTGTCTGCATCTTTTCCTTTAAGAACAATTTCTTCCTGTCCGCCGGAAACATAAACATCCGCAATTTTTTCCAAAACTTTCAGATTTTTATGATTAATCCCGCAAACATCCATCATTATTTTATTATCTGTAATTTGTACAACACATTCTGAAATCATAGTATACTATGGTATATTAAGTAAGAAATAATGTCAATATTTCCCGCAATCACGAAACCGAGCATTAGAAATTTCAGGAGAAAAAGATATATGAAAATCGGATTTCAAACATCAAAATACAACGGATTAACTCTGGAAAATGAATTAAACTTTGCAATCAAATACAATGTCGACTTTTTTGACATTTTTTTTGATGAATGGTTGCCGAATCAAATAACAAAAACAGAACTTGAAATAATTAAAGAACTAAAAACAAGAAAATTTCCGTTTACGGTACATCTTCCGATAGGAACACCTAAACTTTCAGGCAAAGATTTAAATTCACTTTTAGAATTTGTAAGAGACTTGCAACCTGTTACCGCCACAATTCACTTTGACAAATTAACATTTGAACTTTTAAAAACAATTTCTGATAAATTAAAAAATTCTACCGTCATAAGTATTGAAAATACAATACCTGACACACACATCATTTATCAAGAAAACTATATTGATTTTATGAGAAAAGCAGCAAACACTTTTCCCGTACAAGCTACTTTTGATACAGGTCATTGTCATGCAAATCATTATGACCTACTGCAAACAGTAAACAAACTTTGTGACAACGGAATAAACATCGCCACAGTCCACGCACATGACAATGACGGCACACGTGACGCACACGATACAATAGGTAACGGCAACATTGATTTTTCTTCATTCTTTAAACTTCTAAAAGAAAAAAAGCAAAATCCCATGGTCGTAATTGAACACTGGACAGATAACATTGTTTCATTGGAAAATTTGAGAAACTTAGTATCTTAAAACGTCAAAAAAGAAAGGAGGCAAACAAAACTTTCCGATTGGAAAGTTTCCTTGTCTCCTAATTCCTATTTCCTAACTTCTAATGTCTATAATTATAATTTCTCTATTTCCTCAACCGACAAACCGGTAAGAATCGCAACTTGTTCTACAGACAAATTCATTGTTAATGCATTTCTCGCAGTTTCAACGGCTTTTTGATGTGCACCTTGCGTAATGCCCAATGAAATACCACGTTCTTCACCGGCAGAAAAGCCATCATCAAATGCTTCTTTTCGTTGAACCGCAATATCTGTATCATAATCATATTCTGCAAGTAACATATTTTGCACCTCCGTCGATTTTCGATTTAAATAGTCTGAAAGAAAACCTTTCTTGATTGCCTCTTACAAATGTAATAACGCTCGGTTTTATAATTCCGAGCGTTTTTTTTATTATCTATTTGTCTGCTAAATCTTGAATTACTTCAATAGAAAGTCCGGTACACTCTGAAATTACATCGATAGGAATGTTTCTAAATCGCATATTCTTCGCAGTTTCAAGTTTGGCTTCTCTTGCACCTTGCGTAATGCCCAATGAAATGCCCTCATTACGACCTAAAGAAAAACCGTGTTCTTCACCGGCAGAAAAGCCGGAATCATAAGTATCTTGTTTCAACATTTCCCACGTCATATATTCTGCCCTCCATTCCTCGTTACCTTGAACTCGTTTTAATTCCTTACAGATTTTGTTTGTTAAAGACGTTTCGCTTTTACCGGTCGAAATAAATTCTAATAGCTTTCTGATTTTCTCGTCATCTACTTTTTCAAAAGCATTAACATTGTAGGC
>JBGUUT010000113.1:0-17519 GCA_045133795.1 Spirochaetota bacterium | reverse complement strand
CAAAAAAAGAGAAATACCCCTTAAAACCTCGTTGTTCCCTGAACAACAAAAACGCTTTGTGCAAGCTTTGCTTGCGAATAAAGCTTTGAACCTGCAAAGGTTTATAAAGTTTTAAACCCAAAACGATTCTCAAATGCCGGTTTACACGGCGAATATTTCCCAAACCTACAAAGTTTTCTTAAACTTTACCTTAAAGTTTATTACTGAAAGTCTGTTTTCTTGACTTTTGATGTTTATATTGTATAATTTTTTATTTTTTGTAAGTAAATAAAGACAAATAAACAAAAGGAGAACGTCATGGTAATTACAGAAAAAATGTACTTATATAATGATATTCTTCTTGACAACAAAACGGCGTTGGGTACAATCAGCTCACTAAACTTGATTCTAATCAAAACAATATTCTATTTTATAATACAAAATCTTTTATTGAAAAGAGCTGTCTCGGAATTTCTTTGCGATTCGTTCGCATTGTAAATTATCCGTTGACTGCTCTTTTTTTATGTCCTTAATTGTAAATCGTCATGCAGAATTTATTTCTGCGTAACAAAAGGAAAAATCTTTCCGTATGGGGAAGTAAAAATAAACATTTTTAAATAGGAGTAAAACATGAAAAAACTTTTTGTTTTATTAAGTTTACTTTGGACATTTAATCTTTTTGCAAATACTGACCTTTTCAAAGAAAACACGGTCGAAGTTACAATAAAAGAAGCTGTCGAAGTATTAAAAAATCAAAATGAAATATTAAAATTGGTAGTTACGGGAGAACTCAAAAGCAACGTCTATTGGAATTGGCTTACAGAAGCTGTAAGAGCAAGAGAAAAATTCATCAACCTCGATTTAAGTAAGTTAAAAGGCTTAACAAAAATCGGAGGTTTTTCCGGATGTGAGAAATTAGCAGCAATAACACTTCCGGACAGTGTGACCACTATTGATAATAAAGCATTTTATAAATGTACAAGTTTAACAAGTATGACACTCCCAGATAGCGTGACTTCTATTGGTGACTACGCATTTTATGAATGTAAAAGCTTAACAAGTGTAACAATCCCTGACAGTGTGACTACTATCGGTAACGGTGCATTTAGTGCATGTAAAAGCTTAACAAGTGTGACAATCCCAGATGGCGTGACTTCTATACGTCAAGGTGCATTCAGTAATTGTGAAAAGTTAACAAGTGTAACAATCGGTAACAGCGTGACTTCTATAGGTGAAGACGCATTTTATTACTGTAAAAAGTTAACAAGTGTAATAATCGGTAACAGCGTGACTTCTATAGGTAAAAGTGCATTCAGTAATTGTGAAAAGTTAACAAGTGTAACAATCGGTAACAGCGTGACTTCTATAGGTGGAGACGCATTTTATAAATGTACAAGTTTAACAAGTGTGACAATCCCAGACAGCGTGACTTCTATAGGTTATGGTGTATTTGAATATTGTGAAAAGTTAACGAGTGTAACAATCGGTAACAGCGTGACTTCTATAGGTGAACGTGCATTTGAGTCTTGTAAAAGCTTAACAAGTGTGACAATCGGTAACAGCGTGACTTCTATTGGTAATGAAGCATTTTATGGATGTAAAAGCTTAACAAGCGTAACAATCGGTAACAACGTGACTTCTATAGGTGGAGGAGCTTTTTATTACTGTGAAAAGTTAACAAGTGTGACAATCCCTGACAGCGTGACTTCTATAGGTGAAAACGCATTTGGGGATTGTACAAGTTTAACAAGTGTGACAATCCCTGACAGTGTGACAATCGGTAACAGCGTGACTTCTATAGGTGAACGTGCATTCAGTTATTGTGAAAAGTTAACAAGTATGACACTCCCAGATAGCGTGACTTCTATAGGTAAAGGAGCATTCAGTTATTGTGAAAAGTTAACAAGTGTGGCATTCCCAGATAGCGTGACTTCTATAGGTAATGAAGCATTTTATAAATGTACAAGTTTAACAAATGTGACAATTCCTGACAGTGTGACTTCTATAGGTAATGAAGCATTTCAGTCTTGTAAAAGCTTAACAAGTGTAACAATCCCGGACAGCGTGACTTCTATTGGTAACGGTGCATTTTGGTATTGCAGTAACTTAGAAAGTATAAACGTATCAGAAAATAACATGATATATTCCAGTCAAGATGGAATCTTATACAATAAAGTAAAAATGGAAATTACATATGTTCCAGATGGAATAAAAGGAAGTGTAGTGATACCTGATAGTATCACTTTTATCGGTAATAATACATTCAATGGATGTAAAAAGTTAACAAGCGTAATAATCCCGGACGGCGTGACTTCTATTGGTAATAAAGCATTTTATGAATGTACAAGTTTAACAAGTGTAACAATTCCTAACAGTGTGACTTCTATTGGTTATGAAGCATTTAAGTCTTGTAAAAGCTTAACAACCGTAACAATCCCGGACAGCGTGACTTCTATCGGTAACGGTGCATTCGCTTGGTGCAGTAGCTTAACCACCGTAACAATTCCGGACAGCGTGACTTCTATTGATAATAAAGCATTTTATGAATGTACAAGTTTAACAAGTGTAACAATCCCGAACAGCGTGACTTCTATTGGTAATGAAGCTTTCTATGGTTGTTTAAATTTAAAAAGTATGACTTTTACAGACTTGGATTGTACTTGGTATTCTTACAAAATAAATCCAAATTATGTGATAATTGCTAATATTGAACAACTTAGCACTCCTATGAATCTGAAAGATCCAATTGCAAATGTTGATTATTTTAAATATTTCAAGAATCATCTTTGGTTTAAACGTAAATAAAAAAAACAAAAAAAAGTGCGGTGGTTTTTCCCGCACTTTTTTTGTGCTTTTCGTGGGGACAGACCTTGATTCTGTTTTGGTATAGAGGTCTGTCCCTTTTACAATGGAACATAAAAAAAGCCGACAGGCACAAAACCTATCGGCAGATAATCAATAAATCAAATTATACACGTTTCCAATTTTTCATTTCTTCGCGGATAACTTTTTCTAAGTCTTCGATTTTAACACGTTTTTGTTCCATGCTGTCACGAAGTCTTAATGTTACGGTTCCTTCTGTTTTAGAATCATAATCTACAGTTACACAGAAAGGAGTTCCGATTTCATCTTGACGTGCATATCGACGACCGATAGCTCCTGACTGGTCATAGAAAGTTGTAAAACTTTCACGTAAATCATTTTCAATTTTATGTGCAAGCTCATCCAAACCGTCTTTTTTCATCAATGGGAAAACTGCAACTTTTACAGGAGCTAATTTTGGATGGAAATGCAATACAACACGTGTTTCACCGTTTTCTTTCACTTCTTCATCATAAGCGTCAATTAAGAAAGCCAATGTCGTACGGTCTGCACCTGCTGCCGGTTCGATAACATAAGGCAAATAACGTTCTTTAGTTTGTTCGTTATAATATGTCAAATCTTTACCTGAGTGTTCTTGGTGAGTTGTCAAATCGAAGTTTGTACGATTTGCGATACCTTCAAGCTCATCCCAGCCCCACGGATACAAGAATTCTACGTCTGCACAAGCTTTTGCATAATGTGCCAATTCGCTCTTTTCATGTTCACGCAATCTCAAATGGTCTTCACGCATTCCGTACATTAAATACCAATTCTTTCTTGTTTCTTTCCAGTATTCGTACCATTTTTCATCTTCTTCAGGTGGAATAAAGAATTCCATTTCCATCTGTTCAAACTCACGAGTTCTGAATGTAAAGTTTCCCGGAGTAATTTCGTTACGGAAAGATTTTCCCATCTGTGCAATTCCGAAAGGTGGTTTTTGACGAGATGAAATCTGAACATTTTTAAAGTTTACAAACATCCCCTGTGCAGTTTCCGGACGCATATAAATTACGGCACCGCTGTCTTCTACCGGTCCCATAAATGTTTTAAACATCAAATTAAAGTTTCTGGCTTCAGTTAATTCTCCGCCGCAATCAGGACATTTTGTAGGATCTTCAAGTTTATCTTGTCTCCAACGTTTCTTACATTCCTTACAGTCTACCAATGGGTCTGTGAAGTTTTTCAAATGTCCAGAAGCTTCCCATACTTGCGGAGCCATTAAAATTGAACAATCTAATCCTTCTACATCATCACGGCGATGAACCATAAAGTCCCACCATGCATCTTTTACATTACGTTTCAATTCAATTCCAATCGGACCGTAATCCCAACAAGAATTTAAACCTCCGTAAATTTCTGATGATTGAAAAATAAAACCGCGACGTTTAGCCAACGATACTATTTTTTCCATCAAATCTTCTTTTTTCTTCTCTGCCATTTTTTATCCTCATTTATTGAAAATTATTAACAAATAAAATTTTATTTACCTACTGTAATCATCATCCAAACGAATAATATCTTCTTCGCCTAAATATTCGCCTGTCTGAACTTCTATAATCTTTAAAACCTTTACTTTAGACGGATTCGTCAATCTGTGACGTACTGCCGCCGGAATAAAAATCGATTCAGATGTCTTCAAAACTTGAATTTTATCATCCAATAAAACTTCCGCAACTCCGCTTGCTACCGTCCAGTTTTCCGATCTGTGATAATGATATTGTAAGCTGATTCGCTTTCCCGGATAAATCAAAAGTTGCTTAACCTTATAATTCGGTCCTTCATCAAGAATTGTATAAGTTCCCCACGGACGAGATACAGTCAAATGATTTGTCACCTCTGCGGCATCATTCATTTGCTCAACTATCTCTTTCACCTGTTCACTTTTATCATTTTTTGCAACAAGCAACGCATCCGGCGTATCTATAATTACAAGATTTTCCGTACCGATAGCCGCAATCTTACGCTTACCGCCGATAACAAGAAGATTTTTATTATCCTTTCCGTAAAAGTTCTCATTATCCATTTTTATTGCATTATGCTTTTTATCTTTCGGCAATATCTCATGTAATGACTGAAAACTTCCTACATCACTCCAATCAAAATCCCCCGGAACTACAACAATTTCTTTTGTTTTTTCCATCAATGCATAATCAATAGAGATTTTAGGGAATTCAGAATATTCATTAACTTTTATTGAATCCTGCCCTTCCGTCTTAGCTTTATTTCCTAACTTTTGTGCTATTTCAGCTATTTCCGGAGCGTAAGTTTTCAATTGTTCCATAAAGAATGAAACTTGAAAAACAAACATTCCTGCATTCCAATAATATCCGCCCTCTTGCAAATAAGCTATCGCATTTTCACGATTCGGCTTTTCTACAAAACGTTCCACCATAAAACCTTCTCCGATAGTCGAAGAAGTTTTCTTTATATAACCATATCCGGTTTTTGGACTGTCCGGAACAATTCCTATTGTCACAATCTTCTGCTGTCGAGCAATTTCTTCTGCTTCATTTAAGATTCGAACAAACTCTTCATCATTTCCGATATGATGATCCGACGATAAAACCGCCACCACATCATCCGGTTGTAAAAATTGCATTCCGTAAGCTATCGCCGGGGCAGTATTACGCCCTACCGGCTCAACAATTATTTGTGACTCTTTAAAGTTCTGAAACATCAAAGCCATTTGGTCCATTACGGTAAACTTTGAATCCAGTGAAGAAATCACAAATACATCAGCTCCGTCATCTTTGGTTACTCTGGCAGCAGTATTTTGCAACATTGAATATTCATTTTCCAATGCAATAAATTGCTTCGGTGCATTTTTTCGACTAAGTGGCCACAATCTTGTTCCGCTGCCGCCGGCTAAAATAACAAATTTCATAAATTACACTCCGCAATTACCAAGGCTGAACAAAACTTCCGCTATTCTTTTTATTTTGCATTAATTCCAAATCAGCTTTTGTCATCATTGAAACAAGCTCATAAAATTTTGTCTTTGGTTTCCAGCCTAATTCTCGTTCTGCTTTACTTGCATCACCAAGCAACAAATCAACCTCTGTCGGACGGAAATATTTCGGGTCAATTTCAATCAAAGTTTTTCCGGTAGCTTTATCAATACCTTTTTCGTCAACTCCGCTGCCTTTCCATTCAATTTCCATTCCCAATTCTTTAAAAGTCAATTCTACAAATTCACGAACGGTATGAGTTTCACCTGTAGCCAAAACAAAGTCGTCTGCTTTTTCCTGCTGAAGCATCATCCACATTCCTTCAACATAATCTTTTGCAAATCCCCAATCTCGCTTAGAATCAATATTTCCCAGATACAATTTATCCTGCAAACCAACTTTAATAGCAGCTGCTGCCATTGTAATTTTTCGAGTTACAAATGTTTCACCGCGTCGAGGTGATTCATGATTAAATAAAATCCCGTTACATCCAAAAATATCGTAAGCTTCTCTGTAATTTTTTGTAATCCAATATCCGTAAAGCTTAGCAACTCCGTACGGTGAACGCGGATAAAACGGTGTCGTTTCCTTTTGAGGAGTTTCTACAACTTTTCCGTACAATTCACTGGTTGAAGCTTGATAAAACTTAACTTTCTTTTCCATTCCCAAAAGTCTAATTGCATCTAAAAAACGTAGAGTTCCCAAACCATCTGCATTTCCGGTATATTCCGGTGTATCGAAAGAAACCTTTACATGGCTCATTGCTGCCAGATTGTAAATTTCATCCGGTTGAATCTGTTGAATCAGGCGTATAATATTTGTAGAATCCGTCAAATCTCCGTAATGCAAAAACAATCGCACATCATTATAATGAGGATCTTTGTACAAATGATCAATTCTGTGCGTATTTATCAAACTGGAACGACGAATCATTCCGTGTACTTCATAACCTTTTTCTAATAAAAACTCAGCCAAATAAGAACCGTCTTGTCCCGTAATTCCGGTAATTAATGCTTTTTTCACTTTACTCTCCTTAAATATTAAATTTTTATTTTAGATGTCCACTCTATATTCTTTAAATACCAATTTACACTCTCTTTTAATCCTGTTTCAAAATCAACTTTCGGCTCCCAGTGCAACAAACTCTTCGCCTTTGTTATATCCGCCATAGTTTCAGTCATATCTGTTTTCTGAACAGGTTGATAATCTATACAAGCTTTTTTACCTGTATATTTTTCTATCATTTCAATCATTTTATTCAACATTATCGGAGAATCTCCGCGTCCAAGATTAAATATTTCATATCCGACCGGTTGTAATGCGGCTATCGTTCCCCTTGCAATATCATCTACAAAGGTAAAATCTCTGGATTGTGTTCCGTCTCCGTACAATGTTATCGGAGTTCCTTCATAAATCCATTTTATAAAACGAAACGGACTCATATCCGGGCGACCTGCCGGACCGTAAACCGTAAAATAACGACATATTGAAATATCTATTCCGTATAAATGATGATAAGTATACGCCATAACTTCAGCAGCTTTTTTTGTCGCCGCATACGGTGAAATCGGAGTATTAACACTGAGTTTTTCATCAAACGGCAAAGGCTGACCAGCATACAAAGAACTTGTTGATGCTAAAACCATCTTTTTTACCGAAAACTCTCTCATTAATTCCAACAAATTCAAAGTTCCCATTGCATTTGTTGTCATATAAACAAAAGGATTTTCCTGACTGTAACGCACTCCCGCACGAGCAGCCAAATTTATTACGGCATCAAATGAATGTTCTTCAAAAATACTGTGCATTGCTTGAATATCTTCAATATCAGTATGATAAAAATGAAAGTTCTTATTTTCTTTTAAAGCAGAAAGACGATGTTCTTTCAGCAATACATCATAATAATCATTCAAATTATCTACGCCGACAACATTCATTCCTTGTTCTAACAAGACTTCCGTTGTTCTGGCACCTATAAAACCGGCTGCACCGGTTACAAGAATCTTATTCATACACCATCACTTCCAATTTGCATTCTGTATTTATAGCACAATCTTAAGTTTGTTTAAATGCAAAATGCACCGTTTTCATACTTATTCCTTAAATAATTAAAAATTAATTGAATCTTTTTATTTTTTTCAATTCGGAAAAAGATAAATATTTATAATTTTGCTGTAATCAAAAAAAATTGGCAGTTTACGCAAAATAAAAAAAGCCGAAATCTAAAAGAATTCGGCTTTTAATTTTGTAATCAAATTTTAGTTATTTTTCAAAGCTTTAACAGTTGCTTCAAAAGATTCAACATTATTAACACTGTAAATTGTTGCATTTCTGTCAATTTTACGAACAAATCCTGCAAGTGTTTTTCCCGGTCCTACTTCAACAAAAGTATCAAAACCGTCTGCCAATAAGTTCTCAATTGTCTTTCTCCATTGTACTGGAGAATACATTTGTTTTACCAACATTTCTTTTAAAGCTTCCGGATTATGAGGTTGTGCAGTAACATTAGAATAAACCGGAACAGTACCATCTTGAAATGTTAATGCATCTAATTTTTCTTTTAATTGAACAGATGCGTCTTTTAACATCGGAGAATGGAACGGTCCTGAAACATTCAAAACTACTGCTCGTTTAGCACCGGCTTCCGTAGCCAAAGCACATGCTTCATCCACAGCAGCTTTTTCCCCACTGATTACAAGCTGTCCCGGACAGTTATAATTAGCCGGCACAACAACACCGCTCTTTACTTTTGCACAAACTTCTTCAACTACTGAATCTTCCAATCCCAAAACTGCAGCCATTGCTCCAGCTCCCGCCGGAACCGCACGTTCCATAATAAGTCCTCTATCTTGAACTAATTTAACACCGTCTTCATATGTCAAACGTCCAGAAGCAGCTAAAGCTGAATATTCACCCAAACTGAAACCGGCATAAGCATCAAATTTTACCCCTGCATTCTCTAACAAGCGGTAACAAATGAAAGAAATCATATAAATCGCAGGCTGTGTATTTTCTGTTTTTCTCAAGTCCTCTTCCGGACCTTCAAAACAGATTTTTTTAATATCAGTACCCAAAATTTCCGCAGTTTTATCCATTCTGAATTTTACCAATGGGTAATTATCATATAAATCCTTTCCCATTCCTACGTACTGAGAACCTTGTCCTGTAAAAAGAGCAGCAATCTTCATTTTTTAACTCCTTTGATTAACCTTCTTTAAAAACACCAATTTTGCGGAATTTCGCATATCTGGCTTCTACTAAATGATTAACTTCATATTGAGAAAGCTCTTCTAACGCTCCTCTAAGTTTATTCTTTATATTTTCAGCCATTCCGGCATAATCTTGATGTGCTCCGCCTTCCGGCTCCTCTATTATGCCATCGATAATTTCCATTTGAAGCAAGCTGTTAGCATCTATTTTTAATGCTTGTGCCGCATCTATAGCCTTACTGGAATCTTTCCACAATATAGAAGCACAACCTTCCGGTGAAATTACGGAATAAATAGAATTTGAAAGCATAAAAACTTTATCTGCAACAGCTAAAGCCAATGCTCCTCCGGAACCACCTTCTCCGGTAATAATAGAAATAACCGGAGTCTTCAATGTTGACATTCTATAAAGATTGTACGCAATAGCTTCGCCTTGCCCACGTTCTTCGGCTCCTAATCCCGGGTATGCTCCGGCAGTATCGATGAAGTTTATAATCGGACGACCGAATTTCTCCGCCTGTTCCATTAAACGCAAAGCTTTACGATATCCTTCCGGATGAGGCATTCCAAAATGACGTTTAATATTATCTTTTGTATCTTTACCTTTTTGAGTTCCGATAACAGTCACCGGAATTCCTTCAAACATTCCGACACCGCCGACCATAGCCAAATCATCGGCAAATCTTCTGTCTCCGTGTAATTGCACAAAATCAGTTATTAAATAATTAATATAGTCGAGAGTTGTCGGTCGGCTTGAATGACGAGCCAACTGAATCTTTTCACCCGGTGTAATTTTTCTATAAAGCTCTACCTTCAATGTAGAAGCATTATCTTCCAATTGCTTAATAATAGGTAATAGCTCAGTGTTTGAATTATCTGAAATCTCTGATTTTAAATTATCCAATTTAGACTGTAGGTCTCTTATTTCTTGTTCAATGTCTTTTTTTGCCATTGTTATTACTCCTACCTATTTTAAACCATATTGTTCTATTCTGAACTTTTTATTATTTCTAAGCATACTGATACGATGCATTTTCAAAAGATTTGCCAATGTATCACGCATAAACTCTCTCGGTACAATCTGGTCTAACATACCGTGTTCCAATAAAAATTCAGCACGTTGGAAACCTTCAGGCAATTTTTGATTAATAGTTTGCTCAATTACACGCGGTCCGGCAAATCCAATCAAAGCTTTAGGTTCTGCTAAAATAATATCTCCCAAATATGCAAAAGAAGCTGTAACACCGCCTGTTGTCGGATGTGTCAATACGCTTATATACAACAAACCTGCATCAGAATGACGTTTTACCGCAGCAGAAGTTTTTGCCATTTGCATTAAAGAAAAAATCCCCTCTTGCATTCTCGCTCCACCTGAAGCACAAAAAACAACAACCGGAAGTTTCTTTTCTGTCGCATATTCAAAACCTCTGGCGATTTTTTCACCGACTACAGACCCCATACTTGCCATAATAAAACGCGTATCCATTACCATTACCACTACCGGTTCACCTTTAATTTTTGCTTCTCCGGCAATTACAGCAGAATACGAACCTGTCTGTTTTATTACATTTTTTAATTTATCATCATATCCCGGAAATCCTAAAGGATCCATTGAACGCATTTTACGGTCAAATTCAGAAAAAGAACCTTTGTCAATCGTATATTTCAAACGAACCATACTGGTTAATTTGTGATGAAAACCACATTCCGGACAAACAAAAAGGGTTTTTGATAAAATCTTATTAAAATGAGTTGTTCCACATTCTGGACATTTTATAAAAAGATTAGCCATATATTACTCCCCCTTATTTCTTCTCATTACCAAATTTTTTCTCAATAAAATGAGTTGTAATATTTCCCGCAAGAAAATCACTGTCTTCAAGAATTCTTTGATGGAACGGAATAGTCGTTTTTACACCTTCAATAACGAATTCACCTAATGCTCTTTTCATTTTCTCGATAGCTTCCTGACGGTTTTTTCCGTGAACAATTAATTTTGCTATCATACTGTCATAGAAAGGAAGAATCGTATATCCTTCATAAACAGCCGAATCAACACGAATACCATTTCCACCCGGAACAATATATTTTGTTACTTTTCCCGGACAAGGCATAAAATTCTTTTCTGAATCTTCTGCATTAATACGACATTCTATTGAATGACCGTTTACATATAAATCTTCCTGTTTAAAAGACAACGGTTCTCCGGAAGCAATTCTAAATTGTTCTTTTATCAAGTCTTGACCTGAAATCATTTCCGTTACAGGGTGCTCAACCTGAATTCTCGTATTCATTTCCATGAAAAAGAACTCACCTTTAGGAGTCATTATAAACTCAATAGTTCCGGCAGAAGAATAATTTGCAGCTTTAGCCGCTTTTACGGCAGCTTCCCCCATTTTTCTTCTGGTCTCAGCATCTAATGTCGGAGACGGTGCTTCTTCAAGCAGTTTTTGATGACGACGCTGAAGAGAACAATCTCGTTCAAATAAATGAACAACATTTCCGTGTTGGTCTCCTAAAATCTGCACTTCAATATGTCGCGGATCTTCAATATAACGTTCCATGTATACATCAGGATTATTAAAAGAAGCTTTTGCTTCATTAGAAGCCATCAAATAACTGTCAATTAATTCATCCTCATTATGTGCAATACGCATACCCTTTCCGCCACCGCCGGCACTTGCTTTAATAATTACCGGATAACCGATTTCTTTAGCGGCTTTTAATGCTTCATTTTCAGAAGCAATAATATCTTTACTTCCCGGCGTAATCGGAACTCCGGCTTCACGCATTGTTTTACGTGCCGTAGCTTTATCACCTAACGAAAGAATAGCTTTACTGCTCGGTCCAATAAATTTTATTCCCAAAGCTTCACATGCATCAGCAAAATCCGCATTTTCCGAAAGAAAACCATATCCCGGATGAATCGCATCTGCCTTTGTAGCTTCTGCAGCACCTAATAAATTTTGGTAAGCTAAATAACTTTTTGAACTTAATGCAGGACCGATACAAACTGCTTGGTCGGCCAATTTTACATGAAGAGAATTTTTATCTGCTTCAGAATAAACAGCTACAGTCCGGATTCCCAATTCTTTTGCTGCTCTGATAATTCTAACAGCAATTTCACCTCGGTTTGCAATTAAAACCTTCTTTATCATTTCGTCCTTCCCGATTATTCTTTTTCTATTCTGAACAGAACTTTTCCGTATTCAACCAAATCCCCGTCTTTCAACAAAACTTCGCGAACAACACCGTTAACTTCACATTCTATTTCATTGAAATTTTTCATAGCTTCTACAATACAAAGCTTTTGACCTTTTGTAACTTTCACACCAACTTCTACAAATGCCGGAGCACCCGGTTTAGAAGACGCATAATAAGTACCTACTAACGGTGATTTTACTTCATAAAGATTACTTGGTGCAGCAACACTAGGAGCAGCACTTGCCGCAGGAGCACTTTCTGCAACTGTTTCAGCTGCAACTGCTACTGTCGGAACTGCACTTACCGCCGCCGGAGCCGCAACAGCTATTGCCGGTGCTGCCGCTACAGGAGCTGCAACTTGTTTATAACCGCCGCGACGAAATTCAAAAACATCTTTTCCGTTTTTAATAATCACTTCGCTGATGTCGTTTTTTTTCATAGAATCAAACATTTTTTCAAAATTAATTTCTTTCAATTTTTTCCTCCTGAGAAAATTCATTAAATCGAATCATTCCCGTTTGTACCTCCGCCCATTCCTTGTAAAAGCATTGTATAAACACTTTCCAACAAATTTTTGCGAGATTCTAAATTCTGTCCTACATTTAAGGACGAATCCAAACCTGGAATAAAAAAGAGTTCCACCAAACGGAAAAGCATATTATTAATAAAAAATAATGCCAAATCAGAACGAACGTCATCTCTGATAATTGACTTTTTTTTACCGATTTCCACAAATTTTGTAGTCACGGCTGTAACATGCCTATTAACATAACGCCGAATCGTTCTCCAATCCGGGTAGTCAATCTCATAATTTACCCTCAGATAAAGACGGTAATGGTTCGGTAATTTCTCATAGAACCGAATCATCTGGGAACATGCACTAATAAAAATATCCTTTAATTCCATAGAATCATTATAAATAATGTTTTCTATTTTATACATATAAGTAATTTCTTTTAATGCACGTCTTATTACGAACACAAAAAGATCTTCCTTATTAGGGAAATACTGGAACATAGAGCCTTTCGAGATCCCAGCTTTCTTACAAATCGTATTCGTTGATGCTTGAGTATAACCGCAATCGGCAAACTCCTGCAATGCGACCTGAAAAATCAAATCTTGTTTTTTATTATTTAACGACACGAAAGTTTTTGTCGGCAAAAGAAACTCCTGTCAATAGAGACCGTTTCCGGTACCGTTTTTGTAAAAAAACACTGCATAATACTAGATTAGTTAAAAAAAAGCAAGTTTCATTTCCGGCTTTCACGAAAATAAAGCCTGCCAATGATTTGAAACCGCATTTAAATATTCTTTTTTCTGCTCCGGCATCAGAAAACTATACTCAAAACTATTATAAATAAGCTTTCTTAAATCTTCCGGAGAAAATCCTAAACATTCATACAATTTATAAAATTCGTCCAACAATTCTACACCGAAAAAAGTTGGGTCATCTGAATTTAATGTTACGGGAACACCTTTTTCATACAACGGCTTTATAGGATGATTCTCTATTTTATCTACATAATGCTTTGTAAACACATTACTGGTAGGACAACACTCCAAAGCAACATTCTTTTCACAAAGAAGTTTTTGTACTTTTTCACTGAAAATACTGGAAATCCCATGTCCGATTCTCGATACATTAAGCAATTTTACGGCATCTTCAATCGACTGTGCTCCTACAACTTCCCCGGCATGAGCCACAAGCTTCAATCCTGCATCTTCAGCCTTTTTAAATACAGGAACAAATTCTCCGGCCGGCCCTTTATTTTCATCTCCGCCCAAACCTATACCTATAACTTCAGGATATTTTTTTCTCAATTTTATTGTTAAATCTAAATTATTTAGAGCATTTTCTACCCCGAAACCTCTGGAAACATCTATCAAATACCGAATCTCAATCCCGTGATTTTTCTTCATTTCACGGCATCCGCAGACCATTGTATCCATTATCTTAAAAAAATCCATTCCGGCACGAATAAAAGATGTAGGAGCTATAAAAACTTCTGCGTAAACAATTCCGTTTCGTAGGAAATATTTTTCCATATCTCTTACCAACAACGGAAAATCCTCAACGGTAAAAAGCTGCTGTATTGATATAAAAGCAGAAATAAAATCGGAAAAATCTTTAAACTTAAATAAATTCTCTATATCATTCTTTGTATATTTTTTTTCCGGATAAGCTCTTTCAAAAAGAAAAAGCACGGTATCGTAACTCACCATACCTTCCGCATGAAGGTGAAGTTCCGCTTTCGGAATATTTCTAAACTTGTCATAAAAATCTTCTTTAGTCATATCTAACCTCTAACCTTCAATCTTACTTTTAGCTTTATCGACAATGTAAAATTAAAACATTATCAATTTCGTAATTTATATTACAGAATATTTTTACATATTATAATATAATATTTCATAATATTTGATTTAAACAGTAACTATTGTATTATTTGCAATTATTTTTTGATAAATAAACGAGAAAAATATGGATAATAATAAAATATGGTCTGTAAACAGCGAAAAAGATGTATTTTCCTGTCACATCACAACCGTAAATGCAAAAGAATGTACTCTGAAATCCAAAAATATTTCCCATACATTTTATACTTTAAAAATGAATGACTGGGTAAATGCTTTTGCTATAACAAAAGACAACCAAGTAATAATGGTACGTCAACACAGATTGGGAAAAAATCTGGTCACATTGGAAGTTCCTGCCGGAATGATAGAAGACGGCGAAGATCCAAAAGACGCCGTAATACGAGAACTTGCCGAAGAAACCGGTTATGTTTCAAAAAACGTCATTCTGTTGAAATCAATAAATGTAAATCCGGCAATTCAAGACAATGTTTGTCACTTTTTTTTGGCTACAGACTGCGAAAAAATCACACAAACAAACTTTGATGAAACCGAAGAAATCGAAACAGAATTAATCCCTTTAGATAAGATTTTGAAGACTCCGGACTGTGACAATGAATTGATTCAAAATTCCGTCGCTCTTCTTTCCATACTTCTTGCAAAAAATTATCTTACGGAACACGGAGATTTAAAATGAAATTAAAACAACTTTTTCTGTCATTACTTATCGCATTTGTATTCCTTACTTCAGCTTATGCTGAGTCTTTATCAATCATGCATTGGAACATTGCAAATGCATTCGACACAATCGAAGAACCTAAAAAAAATGATACCGTTTTATCCACGGAAGAATACAACGATAAAATGAGCCTAACCGCCGGAATAATAAAGAAATACCAAACCGACATCGTAACTCTTTGTGAAGTAGAAAATATGAATGTTTTAAGTGATTTGGCAAAACGTTGCGGGTATGAATATTTTTACCTTATAGAAGGTAATGACCCTCGCGGAATTGATGTTGCAATCATGTCAATATACGAAATGAATTACAAATCAAACAAAGATATGCCCACTCCGTACCCCGGAAATCCCAGATATAAATTCAGTCGAGATTGTGTTACCGGACAATTTCAAACCCCGGAAGGCAAAAACTTCTGTATTGTTACAACTCATTTAAAATCAAGTTTTCGTGACGACGGAAAATCTGAAATGAAACGAGACGCACAGGCAAAAGGTATACTCAATGTAATTTCAAATATTTATAATAATGAAAAAACAGAGCCATTCCTAATTCTTACAGGTGACTTAAATGCAACTCGCTATAGTTCACCCTTGCAAATCTTAGAAAAAGCAGGATTAAAAATCTTAAATTACAGAGAAAAGCAAGAAAACTTTTATACATATATCTATAGAAAGGAAAAACAAGATTTAGACTATATAATAGTAAATCAAAAACTCGAAAAAGCCATGAAACATCCTAAATTGCAAGCCATACATGACAAAATGGTTTCTGATGTAAGCGACCACTATCCTATAATATTGAAATTTGACTTATAAACTTCGGAGAAAAAATGAAGACTATAATTCTTGATATGTACGGCGTAATCTTAAAAGATACCGGCGACGGTTTTTATTCTTATGTAAACGGCTTTTTCCCGAATCTTCCCGTAGAAGAAATTTATCCTATTTGGGACAAAGCCGGTATCGGCGAGATTACCTCACTTGAGATTTTCAAAGAAATAGGATTTAAAGATGATTTGGCAAAAATTGAAAAAGAATATCTTGATTCCGTTGAGATAAACGAAGGTTTTTATGACTTCGCAGAAGCTGCAAAAAAACATTATAAATTAGCACTTCTTTCAAATGACGCCGGCGAATGGAGCAAGTATTTACGAGAGAAATATGACATTAACAAATATTTTGACGTAATAACAATCAGCGGCGATGTAAAAATGAAAAAACCGGATGAACAAATTTTTAAATACACAACAAACCTGCTCGGTTGTCAAACCGGCGAATGTACTTATATTGATGACAGAAGAGCAAATCTGCAAACCGCACAATCTCTGGGAATGGACACGATATTATTTAACTCAAGAAATGTCGAATACACCGGAAAAATCGTCAACGACTTTAAAAAACTTGCAGAAATGCTGAAAATCTGAAAACTTATATTTTAATAAAATACGACAGCAACTGACATTTATGATGTACTTAAAAATCTATCCGCCGGTACACATATCATAAAGATAAACGGCGAAATTAACAATGAAACTATAAATGTACTAAATTGGATTTTAGCAAATCTCAAAAATAAACTTATCAGAGGGATGACTGAAAAGAATCGTCATTCCGAACCTGACAGCCACCTGCCTGAAGGCAGGCTGGCTCGTTTCGGAATCTCTTCTTTTCGGGGATACTGAAACGAGTTCAGCATGACATTATAATTTATGCTTATTATCGGCATGCGAAATAACTTATTATCGATAATAACGCATTCGCTTGATATTTTCCTACGGAAATACTTCGTTCGTTTGCGTTGCAAACTCACCGCTATAATTAATTATAATTTCTCTATTTCCTCAACCGACAATCCGGTACTGTCAACTATCAGATTAATTGAAACTCCGGCTGATTTTAAAACTTTTGCAGTTTCAAGTTTGGCTTGCGTGATTCCCAATGAAATGCCCTCATTGCGACCTTCCTCACGTCCGATAGTTATGCCACGTTCTTCACCGGCAGAAAATCCATCATTAAATGCTTCTTTTCGTTGAACGGCAATATCTGTGTCATAATCATATTCTGCCAATAACATATTTTGCACCTCCGTAGATTTTCGGTTTAAATAATCAGAAAGAAAACCTTTCTTGATTGCCTCTTACAAATGTAATAACGCTCGGTTTTATAATTCCGAGCGTTTTTTATTATCTATTTGTCTGCTAAATCTTGAATTACTTCAACA
>JBGUUT010000112.1:0-21295 GCA_045133795.1 Spirochaetota bacterium | reverse complement strand
TTTCCTATCGGGAAAAACCGAATGTAATGTTCCATGCTCACCGTGTCTGCAAGCCAAAACCAGTTTTGATTACAAAAAAAGAGAAATCCCCCTTAAAACCTCGTTGTTCTTTGAACAATAATTAATATTTGTGTCGACTTGTCGACGAATGAAACTTTAAACCTCCAACGGTTTATAAAGTTTTGAACCCAAAACGATTCTCAAACGCCGACTTGTCGGCGAATGAAACTTTAAACCTGAAAGGTTTTATAAAACTTTGAACCAAAGTTTGTTCCTGACACATGGTAAGATTGAAAAAATCTGTATGTAAAAAAGTGAGAAAATAAAAAAAGCGGATTTCTCCGCTTCTTTTTGTGAAAAAAAATTATTTCAAATAATCTTCGCCGGTACCGTAATTGTCCACAACAAAGTCGATGTCTTTATCTCCTCGTCCGGAAAGACAAACTAAAATTGATTCTTCCGGGCGTTCTTGAGCTGCTTTCATGGCGTATGCTACAGCATGAGCACTTTCTAATGCCGGAATAATTCCTTCTAAGCGGCAAAGAGTATAAAAAGCTTCCAAACATTCTTGGTCACTTGCAACAGTGTATTGAATACGACCGGTATCTTTTAACATACAATGTTCAGGACCGCTACCCGGATAATCAAGTCCGCTGGAAATCGAGTAAACAGGTGCCGGTTCGCCGTTTTCGTTTTGTAAAAGATAAGTTTTGAATCCGTGAAGAATTCCCGGTGTACCGTAAGAAAGACTTGCTGCATGGTCTCCCATTTTTAATGATCGTCCGGAAGGCTCTACACCTGTAAGACGAACGCCGTCATCATCCAAAAATCCGCTGAACATTCCCATTGCATTCGAACCGCCGCCGACACAAGCCGTTACTTCGTCCGGCAATTCACCTGTCATTTCCAAAAATTGTTCACGAGCTTCTACACCGATTACATGCTGGAAGTCACGCACCATCATCGGGAACGGATGAGGTCCTACAACAGAACCGATACAGTAAATACTGTTTTCCGGGTCTTTTAAATAAGCTTCAAATGCTGAATCTACAGCTTCTTTTAATGTTTTAAGTCCGTGAGTTACAGGCACAACCTTTGCACCGAGCAATTTCATACGAACTACATTCGGATGTTCTTTTGCGATGTCGACTTCGCCCATGTGAATTTCACATTCCAACCCAAAGTAAGCCGCTGCCGTAGCAAGAGCAACTCCGTGTTGACCGGCTCCGGTTTCCGCAATAACTTTTTTCTTGCCCATATACTTTGCAAGCAAAGCTTCACCCATACAATGGTTTAATTTGTGAGCTCCGGTGTGATTCAAATCTTCACGTTTCAGGTAAATACGTCCGCCGTATTTTTCAGACAATCGTCGACAATAGTAAACCGGTGTCGGGCGACCTTGAAAATGTTTTCTGATACTGCGTAATTCATTTATAAAATCGTGAGATTTACTGATTGTGTAATATGCCTTTGTGATTTTATCCATTTCTTTTTGAAGAACTTCCGGTACAAATGAACCGCCGAATTCTCCAAAATATCCGTTTTTGTCGGGAAATTGTTTTAAGTATTCCATATTATGCTCCGTTATTTTATTTCTATAAATATTTAAATTGCTATCCGTGTAATACGTTACTATTGATAGTAACATCTATATATTACTTTCTTTTGTTACTGTCAATAGAAACATTTGTAATTTATGATTTTTTTTAATTGTACAACACACTTTTCCATTTAGCCTGAAGACATCGTTCGAGCTAGCCTGAAGACACCGTTCGAACTAGCTTGGAGACACCGTTCGAGCTAGCTTGAACACATTGTTCCATTTAGCCTTGCTCGGTATTTACTCCGAACGATTATGGTTTTTATTTTTAAAAATGAAGCTATAAGCTTTTTAATAAATCAATCAATTCCAGAATATCGTCTATGACAGCTATTGCTCCGGCTTTTTTCATTTCTTCAACGTTTCCGAAACCATAAGAAACTCCGATACAAGATATTCCGGCATATTTTGCACCGAGAACATCGTAAACCGTATCCCCGATTAACAATGAATCTTCTTTCTTCAGATTATTATTCCTTAAAAAAACTTCTTCCAGTACATCTTTTTTTGAACTGATTTTACCGTCTAATGTCGCTCCTGCAATATCATCAAAGTATTGAATAATATTAAAATCCGCCAAAACGGTTTTGCAAAAATTTTCCGGTTTTGAAGATGCCAACCCGATAAAGAAATTCTCATTTTTTAGTTTTATTAAACATTTTTCTACATTCGGATAAATTTCAGCTTCATGTACACCGATTTCGGAATATCGTTGTCTATATTTCGTTGTTGCTTCTTTCGCTTTTGTTTCCGAAAAATTATAATATTTCATAAAGCTATCAACTAGCGGCGGCCCGATAAAAGCTTCCAGTTTGTTTAAATTATCTTCGTAAATATCAAAACTCTGCAACGCATATTGAACGCATTTTGTAATCCCATCTTTTGAATTACTTATTGTTCCGTCTAAATCGAATAAAATATTTTTCATAAATTATTTTTATCCCTTGTAAATGTTCATTGCTGTTTTTCGACCGCGGATTTGAGTTTCACCTATTGATTTTAACTGTGGAAAAGCTTCGCCGCTGTTATTTATTTTTTCTACAGTTGTTTCTGAAAGCAATAAATCACAGTCGTATTCTTTGCACAAAGATTCTATTCGGCTTGCAACATTTACGGTATCGCCGATTACGGTATATTCCATTCTGCTGTTTGAACCGATGTTTCCTGCAAGTACATTTCCCGTGTGAAGTCCGATTCCGAATTTTATCGAAGGTAAATTTTCAGCTTCTAATTCTTTGTTGAGTTCTGTTAATTTTTTTCGCATATCAAGGCAGCATTTGTAAGCATCGAGAGCTTGGTTTTCATTTGCCAACGGAACGCCGAAAATTGCCATAATTGCATCCCCGATATATTTGTTGATAATACCGTTGTGTTTGACAATGCATTGTTCCATGCCGGAAAAATATTTATTCAACAAACTGACAACTTGCTTTGGATTGATTTGCTCAGACAAAGTCGTAAAGCCTCTGATGTCGCAAAAAAGAACTGTGGCACAAACTGTTTCTCCGCCGAGATTTGTATTCCCCTGCAAAAGCCAATTTCGAATTTCCGGCGTAACGACCTTACCGAAAGTATCATACATAAGTTCCTTTTCTTTTAAGGAAACAGCCATGTCATTAAATGTGTCGCTCAATACTCCCAGTTCGTCTCCGGTTGTAATTCCCGTGCGGATATCGTAGTTTCCGTTGGCAATATTTTGAGCACAATCTTTCAATCGTAAAAGCGGTTTTGAATAAAATCGTGCAATTACAATAGTCAGCAAAAAAGTTAAGAATAAAATTATACTTATCAAAATTATTGATTTAATATTTTGACTGGAAAACTCAAAACCTGAATTAATTATGAAACCGAAAAAAATAAGACAACAAGGAAATATACAAATTGTGATATACAATAGAATATAAATAAAAGTTATGGATGGAGATAAGACGCCTTTTATTTCTGAAATATGCCCGTCAGGAATAAAATGTGGAAGAACATATTTTCTGTTTATTGTTTCCAATACAAAGAAAGCTCCCATAAAAGTAAAAATTATCATAAACACATAGCAAAATGAAAGTGCTAGAATATGATTTAGAATAGAAAGATCGTATTTTAATTTGAAATAAAAAGTAAAACAAAAGTCTACAATAAATCCTATAAACCAACCGGAAATTCCTATTAAGGAATAAGCAAAGGGCAAATTGACTAAGAGTTTTTTTCGTTGTTGAATATTATTACTTTCAACAAGTTTTTTTGTGTATGCAAAACAAAATAAAAAAGGCACAGTAAAAGGAATTGTTTCCAAAATAAAATTTAATTTTTTTCTATTTGCAATAAACTCATTCATAATATTTAAAACCTTTGTGTCAGTTAATACATTAGATACAAGTGAATAAGTAAGAAAAAGTGCTAAAGCATTTATCGCAAAAAGAATTAATCCGTAATACCCTAAGATTTTTTTTATTTTCATGGGGGCGATTTTAAGTCAAGGAAATATCGGTGTCAATGAAGATTGTGAGATTTTTAATTCTCCGGCAGTAAGCAAAAAAAATCAAAATTATTTGTGAATTCTAAAACTTGTGTTTTGATTTCTGCTTGTAATTCGATTTTGTCGCACAATGTTTCTATGTTCATTTTTTATATCCAAAACTTTATTTATCTGAATTTATGTATAAAATCGAAATAGGTGTTGTACAAAATTTTATCCCTTGTAAATGCTTATGGCTGTTTTTCGACCGCGGATTTGAGTTTCACCTATTGATTTTAACTGAGATGAAAAGCTTTCGTTGGCGATGATTCCTTCTGCCGTAGTTTCTGAAATAAGTAAGTCGCAATTATATTCTTTGCACAAAGATTCAATTCGACTTGCAACATTTACGGCATCACCGATTACGGTATATTCCATTCTGCTGTTTGATCCGATATTTCCTGCAAGCACATTTCCCGTGTGAAGTCCGATTCCGAATTTTATAGGCGGTAAGTTTTCATTTTCAAGTTCTTTATTGAGTTCAGTTAATGTTTTTCGCATATCGAGACAACATTTGTAGGCATCAATGGCTTGTTTTTCATTTGGCACAGGTACGCCGAAAATAGCCATAATTGCATCCCCGATGTATTTATTGATAATTCCGTTGTGTTTGACAATGCATTGTTCCATAGCGAAAAAATATTTATTCAATAATTTTACGACCTGTTCCGGTTTTATTTGCTCCGAAAGAGAAGTAAAGCCTCTGATATCGCAAAAAAGAATTGTGGCACAAACAGTTTCGCCGCCAAGCTTTGTGTTTCCTTGCAAAAGCCAATTTCGAATTTCCGGAGTAACAACTTTTCCGAATGTCTCATACATAAGTTCTTTTTCTTGCAGGGAAACAGCCATATCGTTAAATGTATCACTTAATACTCCCAATTCATCCCCGGTTGTAATTCCCGTGCGGATATCGTAATTTCCGTTGGCAATATTTTGAGCACAATCTTTCAGTCGTAAAAGCGGTTTTGAATAAAAACGAGAAATTACGATAGTCAATAAAAGATTTAAGGTAAAAACTATTCCCATAAGGATAATTATGTTTGCCAAATTTTGAGCGGGAAGAGTAATATTTAAATTGCGTATTAAAGTTGAAGAAAGAATAAAACAAGGGAACAGACAAATAGTAATATACAATAAAATATAAATCAAAGTAATGGACGGATTTATTACACCTTTAATTTCTGAAATATGACCGTCAGGGATAAAGCGAGGAAGAACAAACTTTCTGTTTATTGTTTCTAAAATAAAAAAAGTACCCATAAAGGTAAAAATCATCAAAAAGATATGAGGAAATGTATAATCCAGAATTATACTTAAGGCAGAAAAACCGATTTTAAGTTTTAAATAAAAAATAAGAATAATATTTATAGCAAGTCCTGTTGTCCAGCCGGAAATCCCTATTAAAGAAAAAACCAAAGGTGTGTTTACCAGAAGCTTTTTTTTCTGTTGAACATCATTCCAATTATGATTTTTTGCATAAACAGTACACAATGCACAGGGAACGACAAAAGGAATTGCAGCCATAACGATACGTAAAAAGTTATTATTTGATAAAGAGTCCTTTATCAAATTAAAAAGTTCTACATCAGATACATAGGATACAAGTGAATTAGTAAAAAAAACCGCTAAGAAATTTATAGCAACAAGGATTGATCCGTAAAAAAATAAAATATGTTTCTTTTTCATGACGGAGAGTTTAAGTCACAGAAAAATTACTGTCAATAATATTTTTGTATCAAAAAATAGTCGAATATTTTCGTTAATCGTAATTTGTCAATAATAATACTTTTATGTTATAAGTACGACTAACTATAAACAAACAGGAAGTATGATGGACAAAACAAAAATCCGTAATTTTTCAATCATTGCTCATATCGACCACGGTAAATCTACTTTGGCAGACAGATTGATACAACATTGTAAAATTGTTTCAGACAGAGAATTTCAAGACCAGATTCTTGATAGCATGGATATAGAACGAGAACGTGGAATTACAATAAAAAGTAATGCCGTAATGCTTCCGTATAAGGCAAAAAACGGAGAAACTTATCATTTAAATTTAATTGATACTCCGGGGCACGTAGATTTTAGTTATGAAGTTTCCAGAGCGTTAAATTCTTGTGAAGGTGTTTTGTTACTTATTGACAGTACACAAGGTATCGAAGCTCAGACATTGGCAAATCTTTATTTGGCAATGGAACATAATTTGGAAGTTATTGTCGTAATTAATAAAATAGATTTACCGTCGGCAGATGTTGATATGGTAAAAAAACAGATAGAACATGATTTAGGTTTTGACCCGGACGAAGCAATTTTAGCATCGGGAAAAGCCGGATTGGGAATCGAAGATATTTTCGAAGCTATCGTAACTCGCATTCCGCCGCCTAAAGGTGATGAAAAATCGCCGTTACAAGGATTAATCTTTGACAGTCACTATGATGAATTTCGCGGTGTTGTAGTGCATACAAGAATTTTTGAAGGTTCTGTAAAACCGGGCGACAATATTCTTTTTATGAATACAAATAAAGTTTATACGGTAGAAGAAGTCGGTTATTTCAAACTTAAGCTGGAAAAATCTAAATGCTTACAGGCCGGCGAGGTTGGATATTTACTCGGAAATATAAAAAATATTTCGGATATTGATGTCGGGGATACAATTACATTAAAAGAATCGCCGGCAGCCGCACCTCTTGCCGGTTTTAAAAAAGCAAAACCTGTAGTTTTTTCTTCTATCTATCCGATTGCTACGGAAGATTACGAAAATCTTTCCGAGGCACTTGAAAAATTAAAATTAAACGATGCAGCTCTTACTTATTCGAAAGATGTTTCCCAAGCGTTAGGATTCGGATTTCGATGCGGATTTTTGGGACTGTTGCACATCGAAGTAGTCCAAGAACGTCTGGAACGAGAATTCGGAGTTTCGATTATTCTTACCGCTCCGTCTGTACAATATGAAGTTTACCTTACCAACGGTGAAATGGTAATTATTGATAATCCTGCAAACTATCCGGATGTTACATCTATAGATAAAATCAGAGAGCCTTTTGTAAAAGCCACAATGATTACGCCGGACACTTATGTCGGTGCGTTGATAAATTTGTGTATCGAAAAACGCGGAACTCAAGTGGGACTGACTTATATCGACGAAAAACGAGTTGAACTTGTTTATGAATTGCCGTTGGCTGAAATTGTTTATGATTTTTATGATAAATTAAAATCATACAGTAAAGGGTACGCTTCGTTTGATTATGAGTTTTCACATCCGCAAGAAACTAATGTCGTAAAATTGGACATTCTTGTAAACGGTGAAACTGTCGATGCACTTTCTATGTTGGTACACAGGGACAAAGCTCGTGAACGTGCGTTATCTGCTTGTGAAAAATTGAAAGACACAATTCCGAGACAGCAGTTCCAAATCGCAATACAGGGAGCTATCGGCGGAAAAATTATCTCTCGCGAAACAATCGGGGCATACAGAAAAGACGTTACCGCAAAATGTTACGGTGGAGATATTTCCAGAAAAAGAAAGCTTCTTGAAAAACAGAAGGAAGGAAAGAAACGAATGAAGATGGTCGGAAATGTTGAAATCCCGCAAGCAGCATTCCTTTCTGTACTGAAAAGCGGCGACACAACCAACGGGAAAAAGTAATTTTCCCTAATTTTTAATCTTGACATGAAAAAAAAGTTGTTTTATAAGACTGCCACAAATTGCAAAACGCAATTGAAAGGATTTATTTGATGAACTTAGTGAACAACACTTTTACATATTTTTTTTATTGCTTCTTTTTTTATTTTAGTTCGGCACGGAACAGATAGTATTTAGAAGCGGTAAAACGTGAGGCTTCTGTTTCGCGCCCAATAAATCAGGGAATGAAACGGAAGCCTCTTTTATTTTTTTTTAAAAGGGAAAATGAAAGCAGGCTTTTGAGAGCCTGCTTTTTTTTATTTAAATACGAAACTAATTGCACGGAATATTTTGTGCAAAATATAAATTATCAGGAGTTAAAAGATGATTGGAAAACACATTAGAATGGAAAGATTGATGAACAGAACAACCGGAAAAACAGTTATTGTTCCGATGGATCACGGTTTTACTATGGGACCTATCGAAGGACTTATCAAACCGAGAGAAGCTGTATTTCAAGCAGGCGAAGGTGGTGCTAACGCCGTAGTTTTACACAAGGGTAATATTGATTTGACTCACAGAAGATGTGGAAACGATATGGGATTGATTATTCATTTAAGTGCGTCAACTTTATTATCTCCTGATGCAAATTACAAAATTTTGGTATGTTCCGTAGAAGAAGCTATTAAATTGGGAGCTGACGGCGTTTCTTTGCATGTTAATTTAGGTGCAGACAGAGAAGCTGATATGTTGAGAGACTTTGGTATTGTAAGTAAGAAATGTCAAGAATGGGGAATGCCGTTGTTGGTTATGATGTACACAAGAGGTGACAAAGTTTTAGCTGAAAATGACGAACAGTATGTAAAGATTGCAGCTCGTGTCGCAAGTGAAATGGGTGCAGATATGGTAAAAGTTTCATTTACCGGAAGTGTAGAGTCATTTGCAAGAGTCGTTGAAGGTTCTTCTATCCCGGTATTAATCGCCGGCGGAGAAAAGGCTAAAAATACAAGAGATGTGTTGACTAATGTAAAAATGGCTATTGATGCAGGCGGAAAAGGTGTTTCAATGGGAAGAAATGTTTTCCAACATGAAAATCCGTCTTTGCTTTTACAAGCTGTTTCAAAAATTGTACATGAAGGTGCGTCTGTAAATGAAGCTCTTGCAATGTTGGGAGAAAACTAATGAAGCGTGTATATATTGAAATTTTAGAATGGGAAAAGTCACTGGTTACCGATGCACTTGAAAACGGTGTAGATGCATTTTTTACCGATAGCCAAGAAATTGAAGATAAGATTTTGCAATTGGCAAAAGTAGATGTTTACAGGATAGATAATCTTCCTGAAAATATTCAATTCTTTAATCTGGACAGTAAAGAGGCTGAAACTGCAGCCGCTAAAACATCCGCAAATATTGAGTTGATTATCCGAACAAATGACCCGGCCGGCTGGACAATTATTCCTTATGAAAATTTGATTGCCGTGCGAGAAAATATTTTTGCTACTGTTTCAAATGTTACGAATGCAGTTGAAGCTGTGGGAATTTTGGAAAAAGGCGTTACCGGTGTTTATGTTTGCGGTTGCAACGCAGATGAGAAAATTGCAATTTTAAAGGAAATAAAGAAAGCTAAAACTTCTATTAATTTGACAACCGGAGAAATTGTTTCTGTTGAAAAAATTAATTTGGGAGACAGAGTTTGTATTGATACTATTTCGAATATGAAAAACGGCGAAGGAATGTTAGTCGGAGATTATTCAAACGGAATGGTTTTGGTAAATTCCGAATCAATGGAAAATCCTTATGTTGCTTCTCGTCCGTTCAGAGTAAACGCGGGAGCGTTGCATTGCTATGTAATGACTCCTAACAATCGAACAAAATATCTTGCAGATTTACGAAGCGGAGATGAAGTACTGATTGTAAACAGTAAAGGCGAATGTTTTACATCGGCAATCGGCAGAATAAAACAAGAAATCCGTCCGATGTTGCGTATCGTAGTAAAAGGTTCGACAAAAGAATTCAGCGTAGTCTTGCAAAATGCGGAAACTATAAGAATCGTTACGCCGGACGGCAATTCGAAATCAGTCGTGGCATTGCAACCCGGAGATAAAATCGTAACTTTTGAAGAAGAAGGCGGTCGCCATTTCGGACATAAAATTACGGAAACTATTTTAGAGAAATAACTTTAGTTTTCTGTGGTGTATTTATTCTATATATAAAGGAAGAAAGTCTTTCGGAAAAAGAGGAATATAGGTTTTTTAGTTACCGAATTCCTCTTTTTTTATGTATTTGTTGGGTAAAAAAGATTTCAGTTATTTTTTTTAAGGCGGTGAAAATTGTAGCATTTGGTAAATCAAAAAAGTTATGAGATATCTGTGGAGAAAGTTAATATAGCTATAAAGTTGACAGTTTTCTCCTTTTTTAATACTCTCCAGTGTTTTTATAAAAAATTACGAGGATAAAAAATGCAAAAAACTTTGGTTTCAATAATAACAGTTTGCTGGAACAGTGAAAAATACATTCGAGATACATTAGAATCGGTTTTGAATCAGACATATAAAAATATTCAATATATAATTATTGACGGAAAATCTACGGATAAAACTCTTTCTATAATAGATGAATACAAGGAACAATTCGGAGATAGATTGACGTTGGTTTCAGAAAAAGATTCCGGAATTTACAATGCAATGAATAAAGGGCTTGCGTTGGTAAAAGGTGAGCTTGTAGGAATTATTAACAGTGATGATTACTACGAGCTTGATGCCGTAGAAAAAATGGTAGAACAATACAAACTTCACGGCAGCGGTGTTTATTATGGATATGAACGTTCTCTTAAAGATGAGAAAGAATATTGTATCGTCAGAAAAAATCCTCATTTTTTGAATGAGACAATGCTTGCTCATGAGGCAACTTTTATTACAAATGATATTTATAAAAAAATAGGTAATTTTAATGAAAATTATAGAATTGTAGCAGACTATGATTTGATGTTACGAATTAAAAAAGCAGAAATTAACTTTTTTCCGGTAAATGCGATTATTTCTAACTTTCGATTTGGTGGTGCCAGTAGCTCCAGAACCGTTTGGCTTGAAATGTTTAAATTGAAACGTAATTGGAAGCTTGTTTCTATGCCGGTTTACCTGTGTTATTCTTTTGCTGTTCGTATGGAAATTTTAGTAAGAAAGATTTTAGGAATAAAAGATTTTAATATCAGCGGTTAATTTTTTATAAGAGTTGTTTGGTTTCAAAAGATTTAGAAATGAAGAATCCTTTGAAATTGTGAAGCACATGAAATCAGAAGAGCTTTAATAAAAAAATAGTAGTAAGTAAGGTAAGGATTGATAAAGAAGTGGTAGAACGAAGCAGTAATATATTAAAGCATATAGGAATTACAGCATTGATTCGTCCTGTATCCATGTTGTTATCATTTGTTCAAATTCGTTTTATGGTTGCATATTTAGGAGATGAAAAATATGGAATATGGGCGACTCTTTTGTCTATAATGTCCTGGATTTCAAGTTGTGACATGGGAATCGGTAATGGGTTAAGAAATAGACTTGGAGAGGCTTTTGCTGTTGGTAATAAAGAGAAGGCGAGAGAATATATAGCGACTTCTTATTTTATAATTTTCATAGTATCATTGATTTTATTTGTAAGTGCTTTCTTTGTTTCTTTGTTTTTAGATTGGCAAAAGGTTTTTAATTCTATTTCTTTGAGCAAAGATGGTTATGTTCTTCTTATTTGTTCGAATTTATTTTTTGTTTGTATAAATTTCGTTACAGCTATTTGTAATCAAATCTTTTATGCTCATCAAGAAGCAGCTAAAGTTGGTTTTAATCAATTAACAAGTCAAATGTTATTTTTGCCTATTCTCATTCTCTTAATGAAAACAACCGAGGGTAATTTGTTTTTATTGTCCATATTTTATGGATGGACTGTATTTTTCAGTAATATTTTTTGGACTGCAATATTTTTTTGTAAACAGAAAGATTTTTGTTGTGGATGGCGACACCTTAAAAAAGAACGTGTAAATGATGTAATGGGACTTGGCGGACGTTTTTTTATAATGCAACTTTCTTCCATTATTATTTTTACAACGGATAACCTACTGATTACGCAACTTTTTGGTCCTGCAGAAGTTACCGTTTATGATGTTGTATATAAACTTTTTTCGTTAATTTCAATTGGGCATAATATTATACTTTTGCCTTTGTGGTCAGGTTTTACAGATGCTTATGTTAAATCTGATATAAAATGGATAAGAAAAACTTTAAAAAAGTTAATTTATTTTCAATTTATTATAATCTTAGGATGTATATTTTTTGCAATATTAAGCCCTTGGGTTATAAAATTATGGATAGGAAAACAATTTTTAATTCCTCAATATCTTATTTTATTTATGGCTATTTATATGATTATAAGTACATGGAATGGGATTTTTTCGTCATTCTTGAATGGAATTGGTGAAATTACTCTTTCAATGATTATTTGTATAATTCAAGGAGTTATTAATATTCCTCTTTCAATTTATTTGGCAAAATTTTTTGGGATTTCAGGAATTATACTTGGAACGGTTTTCACTTTATTAATCAGTTCTGTAGCAATGTCATTACAAACATTTTTTATTTTAGCAAGAAAGGAGAAAAATAATGAACTCGAGGAAAATATTTTTTATTCACAGAGGTGATTCGTGGTATTTGAAATATACCTTGTCTCAAATGCACTATTTCAATCCGGAATGTGAGATTATTTTGCTTGGAGATGAAAGTAATAATAGATATGATTTTGTTACTCATTATAAAATTTCTGATTACACTCAAGAAATTGATGATTTTGCGGCTATCTATAAACATCTTTCTCCGAATGGGTATTCATATGAAATTTTTTGTTTTCAGAGATGGATTATTTTAAATAACTTTGTGAAAAAACACAAAATAGAGGGGAGTTTCTTTTATTTTGACTCAGATGTTCTTATGCTTTCAAATATTCAAGAATTGATATCAACTTTTAAATTGGACGATTTTGATATAACAGTTTCGCATGAGGAATCTCCACATTGTTTGTTTTTTCATGATTTAGAGATATTGCAAAAGTTTGTGAATTATCTTTTTAAGCTATATAAAGATGAAGATTTGTTGCAAAAGTTAGTAGAACATTATGAAAAAAGAAAAAATGATGGTTCGTTACGAATATTAGGTGGAGTATCCAATATGACTGCTTTTTGTTATTTTTCAAAATGTAGTGATACAAATGTTTTAGATATTACAAAAATTGTAATTGATAAAAAAGCATGTGACCATAATATAAATGTTTCTGATGGTTATAAAATGAACGAAGTTCTTAATATAAAAGCGATAAAAAAGGTACGCAAAGTAAATGATGTTTACTTTTATTGCATTGATGAGAAATCAAAAGAATCGATACGTTTTTTATTTTTTCATTTTCAAGGTAGTGCAAAACGGTTAATGACAGAATATTATTTGTGTAAAAAATTTAAGTTATCTGCTTTTTTTAATCTTCGCAGTCCCATTAAAAAGTTTTTTTCTTTTAAACGATTTATTGTTAATAAAATAAGAAGGATATAAGAATGAAGATTTTATATGACCATCAAATTTTGATAATGCAGAAGTATGGCGGTATTTCTCGTTATTTTTATGAATTGGTAACTAATTTAGAACAAATACAAATCGCTGATATTTCTATTCCGGTTTGTTTTTCAAAGAATTATTATTTTGAAAAATATTTAGGAAAAAAAGCAATAAGGGAAGGAATTCCATTTTTTTATTTTTTTAATAAATTTTTTAATGAATGCTGTATTTTGCATAGGTTGAATAAAGAAGAAATTGATATTTTACATCCGACATATTATGAACCTTATATTTTATCTAAAAAAGGCAAATCAAAGTTGGTAATAACTGTACATGATATGATTCATGAGTTGTATCCGGAATATTTTCATGATAATACAGTACAGAAAAAGAAGAAAATGATAGAAGCTGCAGATGCAATTATTGCAATTTCAGAAAATACCAAAAAAGATTTATTAAGATTTTTCCCGAAAATCAGTGCTGAAAAAATAAAAGTTATTTATCACGGAAATTCTTTTCCTGTACAAAAAGAAACTCAAGAAAAACGAGATTATGTCTTGTTTACCGGACAAAGAAAAAACTATAAGAATTTTAATAACTTTCTTCAAGCTGTTGCTCCGTTGTTGCGTGAATACAATCTTAATCTTGTATGTACAGGACCTGCATTTGATATTGAGGAAAATAATTTCTTAAAAAAGTTGGGGGTACAAGAAAAAGTATTTCATAAATCTGCAAGTGATAAAGAATTAATAGATTTGTATTCTCACGCATTAGTTTTTGTTTTTCCATCAATGTATGAAGGTTTTGGGATTCCGATACTTGAAGCTTTTGCATCAAAATGTCCGCTTGTATGTAGTAATTCAAGTTCTTTACCGGAAATTGGCGGAGATGCAGCGATTTATTTTGACCCGCTAAATATTAATGATATGAAAGAAAAAATAGAATCAGTGATTGTGTCAAAAGATTTACAAAATGAACTAATAGAAAAAGGTAATAAGCAATTGGAAAAGTTTTCATGGAAACAAACAACAGAACAAACATTTAAACTATACGAACAGCTCATAAAAAAATAAAATAATTTTTTTTGCTATGTCATTATTTGATATAGCAGGTATGTTATAAGGGTAATATCAACAATTTATCAAGGATTCAAAATGAAAGGTATAATTCTCGCCGGAGGATCCGGAACTCGTCTTTATCCGTTGACTAAATCTGTGTCAAAACAGATTCTTCCTTTATATGATAAGCCGATGATTTATTATCCGTTATCAATTTTGATGTTGGCAAAAATTCGTGAGGTTTTGGTGATTTCGACATCACGTGATATTAGCTTGTTTCAAGAATTGCTCGGTGACGGCAGCGATATCGGAATGAAAATAGAATATGCGGTACAGTCACAACCGAGAGGTTTGGCTGAAGCGTTTATTATCGGCGAAAAGTTTATTGCCGGTGATGATGTAGCATTGATATTGGGAGATAATATATTTTACGGAAATAGCCTGACCGGACTTTTGAATTCTGCAAAAAGTAAAATTCAGCAGGAACGAGGTGCGGTGATTTTTGGTTATTATATGAAATCCCCGACAGCTTACGGCGTGGTAGAATTTGATGAAAACAAAAAAGTTATCGGTATAGAAGAAAAACCGCAAATCCCGAAGTCAAATTATGCGATTCCCGGCTTGTATTTTTATGATAATCAAGTTGTTGATATTGCAAAGAACATAAAACCGTCAGCACGTGGAGAACTTGAGATTACGGATGTCAGCAATGCTTACTTGGGACAGAATCAATTAACATTAGAATTGATGGGACGAGGAATGACGTGGCTTGATACGGGGACTTACGACAGTTTGTTGGAGGCCGGTAATTTTGTTGCGACAATACAAAAGCGACAAGGTTTGTATGTTGCATGTATAGAAGAGATTGCATTCAGAAATAATTGGATAGATTCGGAAAAAGTATTGAAACTTGCAGACGAATACAAAACAGAATACGGTAAGTATTTACAAAGTGTTGCAGAGGGAAAGATCTGATGAAAAGAAAAATAACTAATGTTCTTGTAACCGGAGGTGCCGGCTTTATAGGAAGTAACTTTATTCGTACATTATTAAAGAAGAAAAATGAATTTTCCGGTCGAATTATAAATCTTGATGTTTTGACTTATGCTGGGAATATAAAAAGCCTTGAAGATATAGAAGATGAATTCGGATGCGGGGCAGAAAAAGAGCAACGCTATTTTTTTGAATATGCAGATATCTGTGACAGGGAAAAAGTAGAAAGTATTTTTCGTAAATACGATATTGATACGGTAGTTCATTTTGCAGCAGAAAGCCATGTAGACAGAAGTATTTTACAGCCGGAAGCTTTTTTGAAAACGAATGTTATGGGGACTTTTACGTTGTTGGATGTAGCTAAAAGTTATTGGAAAGACAGAAATGATGTTTTGTTTCATCATGTCAGCACCGATGAAGTTTACGGTTCACTCGGAGAAACCGGTTTTTTTACGGAAATAACGGCGTATGACCCTCGCAGCCCGTATTCTGCAAGTAAAGCTTCGTCAGATCAATTAGTTATGGCTTATCATCATACTTACGGCTTGCCGATTACGTTGTCAAATTGTTCTAATAATTACGGAGCATATCAATTCCCGGAAAAGTTTATTCCGTTAATGATTTTGAATATGCTGGAAGGAAAAAGTTTGCCGGTTTACGGTGACGGTAAAAATATAAGGGATTGGCTTTTTGTGGAAGATCACAATAATGCAATCTGGGATATTATTAATAAAGGTCGTACCGGTGAAAAGTACAATATCGGCGGTGAAAATGAATGGGAAAATATTGTTTTATTAAATCGTTTGATTGATATTGTAGCGGAAAAAGCAAATTTGAATGCGGATAAACTCCGTGATTTAATTGTATATGTGAAAGACAGACCGGGACATGACAGACGTTATGCGATTGATTGTACAAAGATAAAAAACGAATTGGGCTGGAAACAAAGCGTGTCTTTTGAAGACGGTTTGGCATTGACGGTAAGCTGGTATCTTGAAAACGACAGTTGGACGGAAAGCATTCGTTCTAAAAGTTATCTGACATGGATTGAAAAAAATTATAAAAACCGAAAATGAGCATTTCGAACTAATAAACAGATAAGCTGTGAGTGGTAAAATCTATAATATTCTATAAGTTTTCTTCATTTTGCTAAATTAATATTTTGGCTTAATAATTGCTCTAATAAGATTAAATAATTAATCAAAGAAAGGGGTAATGGAAAATATGAAGAAAAGTTCATTTTTAGGAATGTTATTATGTATTGCTATCGTTTTTTCTTGTACCGGTGCACCAGAAAAGGATGTTGTTATAACCGGGAAAAGAACTTTAGCGATGCCTACATTTAAGACAGAAGATTATAAAGTTGAATATGGGACTGTAATAAAGTTTGATTATTCTCCGAGTGATGCACAGTTATATTATACGACAGACGGTTCTGAGCCGGATATAGATGATGATGACAGTTTTTATTATGACCCGTCTAAAGGTATAAAATTGACGGAATCATGTACAATAAAAGCTCGTCTTTATCACAGTAGCTACAATCCGTCGCCTGTAGTAGGAAAAGATTTTAAGCTTTATATAAGCGAACCGGTTATTACTGCGAATCTGGATGTAACAGAAATCACTACATTGGATGAAATAACAATCTCTCATGACAGTAAAATGGTTAAGATTTATTATACGACAGATGGTTCTGAACCTACAGAAGATATGGAAGAATACGAGGGACCTTTTACTATTAATAAAGCCGGAATTTGTGTTGTAAAAGCAATTGCGGTAAGAGGCGGAATTAAGTCTAAAACAGTTATAAAATCTTATACTGTAATGGAGGCTGCCGGAGCTTATCTTGATACATTAAAGGTAGAAGCTAACGGAAAGAATTATCTTGAAAACTTCAAAAAGTCAGAATCAAACTATACAATCAACGTGCCTAATGCGGTAGCTTCTGTAAATGTTGTTGCTGAAAGTGATTCATGTACGGTTAACGGTGGTAACGGTACTTATAACTTGCCGGAAGGTACAACAACCAGCGTTACGGTTTTTGTTATTTCAAAAGATGACGCAACAAAAACTAATGCGTATACAGTAAATATTTATAGACCGTACCCAGGAGCTTCTGATGATGCAACATTGTCAGTTTTGGAATTGCATGGGCCGGGCTTGATTGCGTTTGATAAAGCTTTCTCCGGTGAAACGACCGATTATACAGCTAAAGTTGATTCAACTGTAAGTTCAGTGACGTTGACTTTTGTAACAAATCATTCAAAAGCTGTTGCTGATGTAAAATCCGGAGCAACTTATATTTTAGATAAGGACGAAAAAGATTTAAGTGTAACAGTTACAGCAGAAGATGCAAATGCAACAAAAACTTATAATGTAAAAGTTGTTAAAGAGCCGATTGTAAATGATAATGCAAATTTAAAGAGTCTTACAGTTGCGGGCAATAATGTAACTGTCAGTGATTACATGATTTTCAGTACAGCAGAATCTAAAGTTGAGATTGTCGCAAAAGCTGAAAATGAAAATGCTTCCGTAAGAATTGACGGTAAAGCACTTACGGCATTGGAAGTAAGTGTTCCGGGAACTGTTGCTATTGTAGTAACTGCAGAAGACGGAAAGACTGTAAAAAATTATACTTTGGAATTGAAAAAAGTGGATGTTCCTGTGGTGACGGCAAAATTAACTTCCGTAACTGTAAACGGAGAGACTGTTACTCCGAATTCTGCAATGTCGTATACATCTAAAAAGACAACAGCAGAGATTGTGATAACAACAGAAAATGCGTCATCTTCAACTATTGATGGTACTGCCGGAACGACTGCAAATGTAACAATTTCAGCTGACGGAAATACTGCTACAAAACCTATAGCAATAGAATTGACAGATTCTAAAGGTGCGAAAGTAACTTATACTTTGTCATTGATATATAAATCTGTACCTACAGATAAGATTATTCTTCATGCTTATAACTATACTCACCTTTGGGCATGGAATCCGTCAAACTCATCTGAAAATTATACCGGCGGAAAGTGGCCCGGAACTGCAATGACTCAGGATGGTTCCACTAAATGGTATACATATACTTTAAATGTTACTAAATCTGCTATTATTTTCAGTAACAGCGGAAATGGTCAAACTGCCGATTTATCACAAACTGCCGGTGAATGGTGGTATAAAGACGGAAAGTGGTATGAATACAATCCTGAAGATACTGCGGATCCTGTTCTTACTGCATTTAGCTGTAACCAGACAGGAACAGCTACCGGAGAGGTTACATTTACTGTAGCTGCGACTGATGACAAAAATGTAGCTAAGATTTTGATTACTCTCGACGGAACAAAAGTTATCGGTAGCATTGATGCAAGCGGTCCGGCTTACACCGGAACTTTTGTATGGAATAGTGCTGCATGTCCTAACGGAAGTCATAAATTTCAAGCAGCAGCAGAAGATTCCGCCGGAAATGTTTCTAATGTGATGGATTTGACTCTTACTACACAAAATGTAAATGCAAAACCGGTAGCAGTAATTGCCGGAGCTACGACTGTCAGAAAAGGAAGTACCGTAACTTTCAATGCATTGCGTTCTACTGACCTAAACGGAAAAGTTGCCGGATATGAGTGGAATGTAAGCGGTGCAACTATAGTAAGCGGAAGGACTGAAGCAAGTTGTGAAGTGCAATTTGAGGCTTCAGAAGGAATTGCAACTTTGACATTGACTGTTACCGATGATGAGGGCGCGAAATCAGAGTCGGTTTCAATCACAATTAACGTGAAAGATATTGTATCTAACGATTTCCGTGAAGAATCAATTTACTTCCTTATGACAACTCGTTTCTATGACGGTGATAAATCTAACAATGAATATTGTTGGGATGAAGGTGGTGAATACTTAGCGTTCGGTGACGGAGACTGTGCTTGGCGTGGAGACTTCAAAGGTATTGCAGAAAAACTTGACTATATCAAAGCGTTGGGATTTAGTGCTATTTGGATTACTCCTGTAGTAGAAAATGCTTCAGGTATTGACTATCACGGATACCATGCATACGACTTTAGCCGAGTAGACCCTCGTTATGAATCTACAGACTTTACATATCAAGATTTGATAGATGCTTGTCATGCTAAAGGAATCAAAGTTATTCAGGATATAGTATTGAATCATACAGGAAACTTTGGTGAAAGAAACTTGTTCCACATGTTTGATAAGGAAACAACTCCTTACATTAACAAAGATGTTCCTACACCTGCCGGCGGAAAACGAAGTCCGTTTATGAAATTGGCTACAGGCGGAAATGCTTACAGTAAACTTATGGCAGGTTTGAAAATGGCAGGAGCTTCTGACTATGATAACGCAATCGGTGGTATTCAATACGGAGCTCGTATTAATGCAATGAAAGAAGATTCTATTGATACAGATTTTATTTATCACCATGCAAAAACGATTGACTGGAACAGTGAAATGTGTCAGTTGGGACAGATGGCAGGAGACTGTGTAGACTTGAATACAGAAAATCCTACAGTTTATAACTATTTGATTGATTGTTATAACAAGTACATCAATATGGGTGTAGACGGATTCCGTGTCGATACAGTAAAACATATCAGCCGTTTGACATTTAATAAGACTTTTATGCCTGCATTTATGCAAACTGGTGGAGAAAACTTCTTTGTATTCGGTGAAACTTGTGCAAGATATCGAGGTCGTTGGAATGAAGGTGTTCCTGCATTGTCGCCGTCATTCTATACATGGAAGGAAACCGATGGCGATTTTGGATGGGGAACAGACCACAAGACAAACAGTGCAGCTGCGACAGCTCACTTTGGAAAATATAAAAGTAGTTTTGAACCTCCGTTTACAGGAATTCCAAATCATAAATTGAATGGTAATGACTATCACAAACCGGATTGGTCACAGAGAAATCATCTTGATCAGATTGACTTCCCTATGCATTGGGCATTTAAGGAAGCTGGAGATGCATTTAATACAGCTCTTGGTCAAGATAGTGATTATAATGATGCAACATTTAATGTTACTTATGTAGACAGCCATGACTATGCACCTGATGGTGCTCCGGAAAACCAGCGTTTTGCAGGGTACTGGCCTGATAAATTGAACTTGATGTTTACATTCCGTGGTATTCCATGTATTTACTACGGTAGTGAAATCGAATTTAAAAAAGGTATGCCTATTGACCCTGCTAATACAAGAACTTCTTGTAATAATTCCGGACGTGCTTACTTAGGAGACCACTTGGAAGGAACTGTTACAGCAACAGATTACGGTGAATACACAGCAAGCGGTACTGTAGCTCAGACATTGAACCATGAATTGGCTCAGCATATCATCAGATTGAATCAGATTCGTCGTGCTGTTCCTGCATTGCAGAAAGGTCAGTACTCTACAGATGGTTGTAGCGGAAATATAGCATTTAAACGTCGTTATACTGATAATGGAGTGGACAGTTTTGCTTGTGTAGCAATCAACGGAAGTGCGACATTTACCGGTCTTCCTAATGGAACTTATACTGAAGTAATTACAGGAAAAACAGTTTCTGGATCAACAATTACTACAGATGCTATAGGTCAGGGTAACATGCGTGTTTACGTTCTTAACGGACCGGGTAAAATCGGTAAAGACGGTGCTTATTTAAAATAAGTAACTTTCAGTAAACAATTTCGGCCGACAGGTTTATGCTTGTCGGCTTTTTTTATTTGTATAAAGCGAACGGTGAACATATGAAATATGTGACAGAAGTTTTTCCGTGAGGAATACTTCAGTCATGTACAACGTACATTCACCGAAGCTAAAACAGACCGTTACAAACAGTTGTACGAGACCGTGGAAGCTGTTAAAAACAATTTGCCGGGCAAGCCGGCGTTGAAGCTAAACTTTGGGGCAAAGTTTTATAAACCATTCTGGTTTAAG